>NZ_RZPI01000281.1:0-6669 GCF_003998715.1 Mesorhizobium sp. M7A.F.Ca.CA.002.15.2.1 | reverse complement strand
TTCGTCGGTCGGCAGCGTAGCCGCCAACAAAGCCAAGGCAGCCGGAGCCGAACAGGCCAAGGCGCCGGACGCGGCCAAGCCGAAGACGGCTGAAGCCGAGCCGAAGGCACCGCTGCGCACCGTTGCGGTGGTGACGCCGCCACGCAAGACCTATGCACGCGCCATCCGCATTTCCGGGCTGACCGAAGCCGACAAGCGGGCGGTGCTGGCGACGCGCGTCGCCGGTGTCATCGACAAGCTGCCTGTCAAGCAAGGCGATCACGTCAAGACGGGGGATCTGGTACTGATGCTTGCGGCGGAAGAAAAGATCTCGATGGTCGACAATGCAAAGCAGTTGGTGGTGCAGCGCCAGGCCGAGTTGGACGCAGCCTTGCGGCTGATGAAGACCGGCAATCTGCCGAAGCTGCAGCTCGACACCGCGCGCTCGAACCTGACCTCGGCGCAGTCGCAACTGGAAACGGCACAGGCCGAACTCGACCGCAACGAGGTGAAGGCGCCCTTCGACGGCGTTATCGACCGGGTGCCGGTGGAACTTGGCAGTTCCATCATGCAGGGCGGCGAGGTGGCAACCATCCTCAAGCTCGATCCGGTGATTGCCCGCGGCGAAGTCAGCGAGCGCGATCTCGGCTACCTGAAACTCGGGGACAAGGCCACCATACGGCTGGTCAGCGGCCAGACTGTCGAAGGCACCGTGCGCTACATCAGCCGCGACGCCTCTTCGGCGACCCGCACCTTCCGCGTCGAGGTTGCCGTCCCCAATGCCGACGGCTCCGTGCCGGCCGGCATGACGGCGGAAATCGCACTCAGCGCGTTGCCGACCGATGCGGTGCTGCTGCCGCGCTCGGTGGTGACGCTCGGCGACAAGGGCGACCTCGGCATCCGTGCCGTCGGCAAGGACAACAAGGTTGCGTTCTTCCCCATCGACCTCGTCGACGACACGCCGACCGGCCTGGTGCTTGGCGGCATCCCTGCCGATGCGCGCATCATCGTTGCCGGCCAGGAACTGGTGAAGGAAGGCGATGAGGTCAAGCCGGTCGAAGCCGACCAGGCAACCATCCAGAAACTGCTGGGCGAAGCGACCGCCGGCACGCAGTAGCATGGGGTACGGCGGACAGACCCCGGGCGGGGACACTTGGCTGCGACGCAGCTCGTGAAATTCAAGAACAGGCGTTAGCCATGGATATCGTCAGACTCGCAATCAACAATGCCCGCCTGACCATTTCGGTCCTCGTCTTCCTTCTGCTCGCCGGCTGGGTCGCCTATCAGTCGACGCCGAAGGAAGCCGAGCCCGACGTTCCGATTCCGATGATGTATATCAGCCTGATCTATCAGGGCATTTCGCCTGAGGATTCGGAGCGCCTTCTGCTGCGGCCGATGGAAAGCAAGCTGAAGAGCCTGAAAGGCCTCAAGGAAATGCGCTCGGCCGCCTTCCAGGGCGGCGGCTATGTGCTGGTCGAGTTCCAGCCGCAGACAAATCTGGCGACGGCCTTGCAGGACACGCGCTCCAAGGTGCAGGACGGCAAGGCCGACCTGCCGCAGGCGGCCGAAGAGCCGGTCGTTACCGAAGTCAACATCTCCGAATTCCCCGTCCTCGTCGTCACCCTGTCGGGCGAATTGCCCGAACGCGTGCTGACCGCCGCCGCGCGCGAACTGCGCGACCGTATCGAGGAAGTGCCAGGCGTCCTGGAGGGCTCGTTGCAGGGTTCGCGCGACGATCTTGTCGAAGTCGTCATCGATCCGATGAAACTGTCGTCCTACGGGTTGCAACTCGATCAGCTGATCGGCGCTGTCGGGGCCTCCAACAGTCTGGTCGCCGCCGGCAATATCGAAGGCTCGGAAGGCAAATACGCCGTCAAGGTGCCGTCACTGATCGAGACGCCCGAGGACGTGGCGGCCTTGCCCGTGGTCGCCGGCCCCAATGCCGTGGTGCAGGCCAAGGACATCGCGACGATCCGCTCGACCTTCGCCGATGCCACGACGATCACGCGCCTCAATGGCAAGCCGGCCATCGCCATCGAAGTCAAGAAGCGCATCGGCGCCAATCTGATCGACACGCTCGCCAAGGTGAGGGAGGTGTCCGACGCCTACGTCAAGACGATGCCGCAAGGCATGAACGTCACCTACACGCAGGACAAGTCGGTCTTCGTCAACCAGTTGCTCGGCGATCTGCAGAACCACGTCATGATCGCCGTCATCCTGGTGTTCATCGTCATCCTCTACGCGCTGTCGGGTCGTGCCTCGCTGCTGATCGGCCTGGCCATTCCGTCGTCTTTCCTGATCGGCATCCTGCTGCTGGCGATGATGGGCTACACGATCAACATGATCGTGCTGTTCAGCCTGATCCTGGCTGTCGGCATGCTGGTCGACGATGCCATCATCGTCACCGAGTTCGCCGAACGGCGGATGAGCGAAGGCATGCCGAAGGCGGAAGCCTTCGCATTGGCCGCCAAGCGCATGGCCGGTCCGGTCATTGCCGCGACGATGACGCGCATAGCCGCCTTCTCGCCACTGCTGTTCTGGCCGGGCATCATCGGCGACTTCATGAAGTACATGCCGATCACCCTGATCGTCACGCTATCGGCCTCGATGCTCTATGCGCTGGTGTTCGCGCCGACGCTGGGGGCGATCTTCGCCAAGGCGCCGGAGCATCATGAGGATGATAATCGCGACGGCTGGTACATGGCGATCGTCAAGCAGGCGGTGCGGTTTCCGATTACGGTGGTTTTGCTGACGGTCGCTCTGCTGTTCGGCGTCGGCTTTGCCTATTCGAAATATGGCGCCGGTGTCGAATTCTTCCCCAGTGTCGAGCCCGACTACGGCCTGCTCTACGTGCACGCGCGCGGCAACCTTTCGCTGGCCGAAATGGATACGGCGACCAAGATTGCCGAAAACAGGATGCTCGGCTGGCCCGGCATCAAGTCGGTCTACACCCGCGTCGGCAAGACACAAGGCGGCGGCCAGGATGTCCCTGAAGACGTCGTCGGCGTCATCCAGTACGAATTCATAGATTGGCGCGAGCGCAAGTCGGCGAACCAGATCCTGAACGATTTGCGCGGCGTCATGGCCGGCATTCCCGGCGTCGATGTCGAGGTGCGCGTGCCGGAGGCCGGTCCGCCGACCGGCAAGCCGATCCAGATCAGGCTTTCGGCCGTCGACCCCAAGGGGCTCGACGACAAAGCGCGCGCGGTTGCGGCACGCATCGGCAAGGTGCCTGGCGTCATCGACATTTCCGACGGCCTCCCGCCACCCGGCGTCGACTGGGCGCTCGAGGTCGACCGTGCCAAGGCAGCGCAATATGGCATCAGCCCAACCGCTGTCGGCACAGTGGTGCAACTGGTGACCAACGGGCTGAAGCTTTCGGAATACCGGCCTGCCGGCGCCGACGACGCCGTCGACATCAGGCTGCGTCTGCCGGAAGACCGGCGCACGCTGTCGACGCTCGACGAGCTCAGGGTGCAGACCTCGCAAGGCTCGGTGCCGATCTCGAATTTCGTCGTGCGCAAGCCGGAGCCGACGGTCGGTATCCTCAACCGTATCGACGGCGCGCGCACGGTGGTCGTCCAGGCAAACGTTGCCGCAGGCGCCCAGGTCGCGGCCGTGCAGGCGGAGGTCACCAAGGCCGTCTCCGGGATGGATCTCGGCAGCGGCATACGTTGGAAGCTGGCCGGCTCGAACGAAGACAGCGCCGAGGCCAGCGCCTTCCTTGGCAAGGCGTTCGGGGCGGCGATCTTCCTGATCTTCCTGGTGCTGCTGATGCAGTTCAACAAATTCACCAGCGTGCTGATGGTGCTGTCCTGCGTGGTCATGGCGACGGTTGGCGTGTTCCTGGGGCTGCTGATCACAGGCGAGACCTTCGGCATCGTCATGTCGGGCATTGGCGTCATCGCTCTGGCCGGCGTGGTGGTGAACAACAACATCGTGCTGATCGACACCTATGACCGGCTGCGCGAAGAAGGCTGGGACAAGATGGACGCGGTGCTGCAGACCTGCCGCGAGCGCGCCCGGCCGGTGGTGCTGACGGCGGTGTCGGCGATCCTCGGCGTGTTGCCGATCGCCTTCGGCCTTGGGCTGGAAATCTTCCATCACGAGACGACGATCAACGCGCCGTCGACGCAATGGTGGATTTCGCTGTCCTCGGCGATCGTCTTCGGCCTGTCCTTCGCCACCTTGCTGACGCTGGTGGTGACGCCGTCGATGCTGATGATTTTCACGCGCAGCAAGAACAGCCGCTTCTATGCGTTTTTCCGCCGGCTGTTCCGGCGCGGCAAGGGAACGGTTTCGCCGACCGACAGGCCTGGCCAGGAAGCAGGCGACGAACCGGAAATCGCCTTTCCGAAAGCCGCCGAATAGACCCCATCGCCGATTTGACCGCAGAGGCCGCCCGGAACAACCGGGCGGCCTCTGCATTGTCTCTGAGCGAAACGTCGAAGCGAGGGCTTCTCATGCCGATCACCACCATCGTCATCATCGTCCTGATCCTTGTCCTCATCGGCGCGGTGCCGGCCTGGCCGCATTCGCGCTCCTGGGGTTATGGGCCGTCGGGTATTGTCGGCGTCGTGCTGGTGGTGCTCATGGTGTTGCTGTTGATGGGACGGCTCTGAGGCGCCCTCTCGTGGATTGTTCAGTGTGCAGAGGGGCGGCGCCCATGATCGCGGGAGTCAGGCAGCTTTCGCAACGCCATTCACGGTGGCAATGCCGATATCGCCAAGAGCTTCAGCAACCGCCTGATCCAACGGCGTGTGCGGGATCTCGCCGACGATGCCTTCCAGCCGTATCGAAGCCAGCTGATGCGGCTCGAAGCGCAGGTAGGACATGGAGACGATCTCGCGCCACATCGCCACGAACGGGCTGCCAGCGCGCAGCACCCACCAGGGCATCGAAGTCATCTTGAGCGGACGACCAATAGCCTTCTCGGCAGCGGCCTTGATCTGCAGATCGGTGACCGCGTGGCCCGGAAAGTTCAGCGCTTCATAGAAGCCGAGCTTGTCCAGATTGCGCGCCAGCGCGACGAAACCCACAGCGAAGTCAGGCAGATAGGCCCATTCATGCACGAGCTCGACCGGGCCAGGCGCGGTGTAGATACCTTTGTTGATCTTGGCGGCAACGATCAGGTCGAACCATGATCCGCTGCCGGTGCCGCCGAAGAAATCGCCGGCCCGCAGAAGAATGGTGCGGACGCGGCTCGCGTCGGCCTCGCGACGAAACAACTCCTCCATGGCGCAGCGGATGCGGCCCTTTTGCGTGCTCGGGTGGAAGGGTGTGTCTTCCGATATCACCGCCGGCATCGGCGAGCCGTAATTGTAAACGGTGCCGGGGAAGAGGTGCAGTGCGCCGTTCGCGTGGCAGGCGGCCATGACATTCTGCGCCATCGGCAGGCACTTGCCCCAGTCGGTGTAGATCGGGTTGAGGCCGTTGAAGACGATATCGACACCTTGCGTGGCGCGGATGAGGGCCTCGCGGTCGAGAGCGTCACCGGCAACGGCCGTGGCGCCCTTGAGTTCGGCCGGTACCTTGCCGTTGCGGGTGACGGTGCGGACCTCGTAGCCCGCGTCGATGAAGGCCTTGGCGACCACGCGGCCGAGCCGGCCACCGGCACCGAGAATTGCGATCTTGGTCATTGGAAGCACTCCTGGTTGGGATTTAGGTGGTCGGTCGGGCGATCGGTACCAGCGACAGCGCGATCGGGATCAGCGACAAGCGCGATCGGGATCAGCGGCTGCCGAAGAGGTCGCGGTTGCTGCCCTGTGTGACCGGCTTCCGGATGGCCGCATCGGGGTTGTGAATCGAAGCGGTGGTCGTGTCGTCGGTGCTGGTGGCGGCCGGCTGGCTGGCGTCGTTCGAACCAAACTTGTCGCTGCCGGCAAAAGCGGCGCTGACGGAAATGAGGATAGCGGCGGTGGTGAGAGCGATCTTGGTCATCTGAGTTCTCCTGGTAGGTGTTTGCAGTCCGTGTTGGTGTCTGCAGCTGGAATATGGGCGCTTCGAATACGAATGGAAATTGACTAAAGGTGGCGTTCTGATATTCATAAATGAATGGCAGAAATCGACTGGAACCTGATCAAGAGCTTTGTCACCGTGGCGGAATCCGGCAGCCTGTCGGCTGCCGCGCGAAAGCTTTCGGCCAGCCAGCCGACGCTTGGCCGTCACATCGGCGAGTTGGAACAGGCGCTGGGCGTCACGCTGTTCCGTCGAGGACGGCACGGCTACGAACTGACGGAGGCCGGCAGCACGCTGTTGGAACGCGGCAAGGCGGTCAGCGAGCAGGCAAGCGCCTTCTCACTCCTGGCACTGGGTTCGGTCGAGGCTATCGAAGGCACGGTGCGTATCGCCGCCAGCGAGGTCGTGGCGGCCTATGTCCTGCCTGAGATGACGATGCGGCTGGGGATCGAGGAGCCCGGCATCGAGGTCGAGATCGTCGCTTCCAATCAGGTTGAGAACCTGCTGCGTCGAGATGCCGACATCGCCATCCGCATGGTCAAGCCGGCGCAGAACGAGCTGATGGCACGCAAGGTCTGCGACATCGAGCTCTGCGCCTGCGCGGCCAAATCCTATCTCGACAGGCGCGGCCGTCCGCTGAAGCCTGCCGATCTTGTCGGCCACGATCTGGTCGGCTTCGACCGCGGCGACGAGATCATCAGGGGTTTTACCCAGCACGGCATCCCCGTCACC
>NZ_RZPI01000280.1:0-6676 GCF_003998715.1 Mesorhizobium sp. M7A.F.Ca.CA.002.15.2.1 | reverse complement strand
GCTCTACGATGCCAGCCGCGCCGGCGTCGAGATCGACCTTGTCGTGCGCGGCATCTGCTGCCTGCGGCCGCAGGTTCCGGGCCTGTCGGAAAACATCCGCGTAAAATCGATCGTCGGCCGTTTTCTCGAGCACAGCCGCATCTATTGTTTCGGCAATGGTTTCGGCCTGCCGTCGGACGAGGCGATCGTCTACATCTCCTCGGCCGACCTGATGCCGCGCAATCTCGACCGCCGCGTCGAAACCATGGTGCCGATCACCAATCCAACTGTGCATGAACAGATCCTTGGCCAGATCATGCTGGGCAACATTATGGACAATCAGCAAAGTTTCGACGTATTGGCTGATGGAACCTCCCGGCGCGTCGTGCTGGAGGAGGGCGAGGAACCGTTCAACGCGCAGGAATATTTCATGACCAATCCGAGCCTGTCGGGACGGGGTGACGCGCTGAAGTCGCATGCGCCCAAGCGCATCGCGCAGTTCAAGCGCCGCAAGAAGAACGCTGCAGCGTCCGGCTGATGCTGTCTGATTCTCAGGGCCGGCTGCAGGACCGCCGACCGCTGTCCATCATCGACATCGGATCGAACTCGATCCGTCTCGTCGTCTATGAGGGGCTGGCGCGCTCGCCGACCATGCTGTTCAACGAAAAGATGCTGGCCGGTCTCGGCCGCGGCATCGTTTCGACGGGCAAGCTCGACCCCGAGGCGGTAACGCGCTCGATGGAAGAGTTCCGCCGCTTTCGTGCGCTTTCCGACCAGGCGGGCGCCGAGCAGATGTATGTGCTGGCGACCGCGGCGGCCCGCGAGGCGGTCAACGGCCCCGATTTCATCCACCGCGCCGAGGATGTGCTGAAGACCGAGATCCGAGTGATCAGCGGTCGTCAGGAAGCGTACTATTCCGCGCTCGGCGTCATTTCCGGTTTCCATCCGGCCGATGGCATCGCCGGCGATCTGGGCGGCGGCAGCCTCGAACTGGTCGATGTCAGCGGCGAGGCGATCGGCGACGGCATCACGCTGCCGCTGGGCGGCCTGCGCCTGCAGGACATGGCGAAGAACTCGCTGACCCAGGCGGCCAGGATCGCGCGTGACGAACTGGCGAAGGCCAAGCTGTTGAAAGGCGGGCAGGGCAGGCCCTTCTACGCCGTCGGCGGCACCTGGCGAAATCTTGCCCGGCTGCACATGGAAATGACCAACTATCCGCTTGGCGTCATGCACCATTACGAGATATCGGCCGAAAGCGCGGCGAACTTCCTCAAGCAGGTGGCCAAGGCCGAGATCGAGAAGGTCAAGGGCATCGAAGGCGTTTCGAAGAACCGCCGTTCGCTGCTGCCCTATGGCGCCATCGTGCTGCAGGAGATCATGGCGGCGATGCAGCCGTCGAAGATCATCGTCTCGGCGCTTGGCGTGCGCGAAGGCTTTCTCTATTCGCTGCTCGACGAGGCCGAGCGGAAGGCCGATCCGCTGATTTCGGCCTCGGAGGAACTCGCCCGCCTGCGCTCGCGCTCCGTCACCCATGCGCATGAACTTGTCGACTGGACCGCCAAGACCTTTGCCGCCTTCGGCATCGACGAGACCGAGGACGAGGCGCGCTACCGCCACGCGGCCGCATTGCTGGCGGACATCGGCTGGCGCGCGCATCCCGAATACCGCGGCAAGCAATCGCTCAACATCATTGCGCACGCGTCCTTCTTCGGCGTCGACCATCCTGGCCGTGCTTTCCTGGCGATGGCCAACGCCTATCGTCACGACGGCATCTTCAACGAAGCCATCGCCCCCGAGATCAAGGCTCTGGCATCGCCGCGTTATCTGGAGCGCGCCCGCGTCCTCGCCGCGATGATGCGCGTCGTCTACCTGCTGACGGCGTCGATGCCCGGCATCATGCCCAGGCTGAAATGGGAACAGCGCGCCAACGGCGTGCTGGCGCTGGTCTTGCCGGCATCGCTGGCCGATCTCTATGGCGAGCGGCCGGCCGGGCGCCTGGCGCAGCTGGCCAGGATCACCAACCGCCGGCTGGTGCTGGCCGTCGAGGGTGGCCCCAGCATGTCAGTGAAATAAGGCGCTAGCTGCTAGCAGACCCGTGTCTTATCTGACTTAAGCGGAGACCTGCCGGTCGTACTTCGCCGGCGGCTTCGCCTTTGATGACCGGCTTCCCCCAATCCGTCGCTGCTTTGCAGCGCCACCTTTCCCCCCTCCGGAGGGAAAGGAAGGGAGCCTCGTTGGAAGAGCGTTGGCGGCAATAGGCTCGCGGCCTTCCTCTACCCCGTCGATCAGGGGAGAGGTGACTCGACGAAGCCGAGACGGAGTGGGGTCGATCAGCTCGGGCCCATCTACGCAAAAATATCAAACCGCGCCGCGCCCGTCGATCGACCATGCGCCGGCGCCGGCCATCGCCAGCGCTACAAACCCACCTGATATCGCAATGTCCTTCATCAGCATCTGCTGGTGCAGGAAGGCGAGCATCGCGTCGCCGCCGCCCTGGCCATAATGGCCGATGAAGCCGGCGACGATACAGAAGGCAGCGAGCAGAAGCGCTATGATCCGGGTCTGGAAACCGACCAGGATGAGCAGCCCGGCGATCAGTTCGAACAGTCCCGTGCCCCAGGCAGCAAGTGTCGGCAGCGGCAGGCCGAGGCCGGCGAAATAGCCTGTGGTGCCGGCGATGTCGCTCAATGCATGGAAACCGGAAGGCACGAACAGGGCGGCGAGCAGCAGCCGGGAGAGCAGGAGCAGCGCGTTGCGGGGCATGTTCACCTCCGTTGTCGGCCGCCGGCCGGCCTCGTCCCGATAGCCCCGATCCTATCAGAAACTCCGGCCGACAGATCGGCGGTCATGCACCAACAACGAAAAAGCGGCGCGGAAAATTCCGCGCCGCTTTCTTGTTCGGCTATTGCCGGGTCTTGGCTCAGCCGCGCTTGGCGTCGATCGAATAGGCACCGGCGCCCGAGGAAGCCAGCACGAGGAAGCCGCCCGCAATGGCGAGGTTCTTGAGAAACTGGATCATCTGCATCTGGTCGGCCCAACCGGTATGGGCGACCAAACCGGTAGCGACCGTGAAGACCGCCAGCACCCAGGCGACAATCCGGGTCTTGAAGCCGACGAGGATGGCGAGGCCGCCGAGAAGCTCGATCAGGCCGACGACGGTGGCCGTTACGGTCGGCAAGGGCAGGCCGAGGCTGCCGAAATAGCCCGCTGTTCCGCTAATGGCGGTGAGCTTGCCGAAACCTGAAAGCAGGAAGATGACCGCGAGCAGGACGCGGCCGAGGAGGATGGTGGTCGAGGCATTGGATGCGCCGGAACCGGCGACTGAAATGTTGGTGGACATGGTGGCTCTCCGGGATGGGTTGATGCCGGGGAGATAGAGCAAACCGACTGTTCACCAAAGCCACCAGACTGGCGACACATTGTTCACAGTACTTACGTTTCCGTGATCGGGCGGCCTGCGCAAAATTCGCTTCGGGTGAGGTCGTGACGGGAGTAAATTCTCCCCTCACGAAATACCGGGCTTTTGGTTGACGCAATTCCGGACCGAAAACCGCAGACACTTTTCCTGGAATTGCCTACCCCGGATGCGTCATATCCTCCGGCCGCACCAGCCGGTCGTAATCGGCTTCGCTGACCAGCCCGGTGGCGAGCGCTTCCTCGCGCAAAGTGGTGCCCTTCTTGTGCGCGGTCTTGGCGATCTTGGCGGCATTGTCGTAGCCGATGGTCGGCGCCAGCGCCGTCACCAGCATCAGCGAGCGGTCGAGTGCCGCCTTGATGTTGTCTTCGCGGGCCTCGATGCCGACGACGCAATTGTCGGTGAAGGAGACCGAGGCGTCGCAGAGCAACTTCACCGACTGCAGGAAGTTGTAGGCCATCAGCGGATTGTAGACATTGAGCTCGAAATGACCCTGGCTGCCGGCGAAGGTGAGCGCCGCATTGTTGCCGAACACCTGTACGCAGACCTGCGTCAGCGCCTCGCACTGGGTCGGGTTGACCTTGCCCGGCATGATCGACGAGCCCGGTTCGTTTTCCGGCAGCGACAGTTCGCCGAGGCCCGAGCGCGGGCCTGAGCCGAGGAAGCGGATGTCGTTGGCGATCTTGAATAGCGCGGCGGCCGCCGCGTTGATGGCGCCGTGCGAAAACACCATGGAATCATGGGCCGCCAGCGCCTCGAACTTGTTCGGCGCGGTGACGAAGGCGATGCCGGTGATGGAGGCGATGCGATCCGCGACCCTTTCGGCGAAGCCGACCGGCGCGTTGAGGCCGGTGCCGACGGCGGTGCCGCCCTGCGCCAGTTCCTGCAAGCCGGGCAACGTCAGCTCGATGCGCTTGATCGACGAAGCGACCTGCGCGGCATAGCCCGAAAATTCCTGGCCAAGCGTAAGGGGGGTGGCATCCTGCGTGTGCGTGCGGCCGATCTTGATGATGTGATTGAACTCTCTGCTCTTGGCGGCGAGTGCCTTGTGCAGGTGCTTCAGTGCCGGCAACAGATCGTGCACGATGCGTTCGGCGCAGGCGATGTGCATGGCTGTCGGATAGGTGTCGTTCGACGATTGGCTCATATTGACGTGATCGTTGGGATGCACCGGCTTCTTGGAGCCCATGACACCGCCCAGCATCTCAATCGCCCGGTTGGAGATCACCTCATTGGCGTTCATGTTGGACTGGGTGCCCGAACCGGTCTGCCAGACCACCAGCGGGAAATGCTCATCGAGCTTGCCGTCGATGACCTCTTGCGCTGCCTCGACAATCGTCTTGCCGATCGCCGGATCGAGCCGCTTGAGCTCCATGTTGGCTTCGGCCGCCGCCCGCTTGACGATGCCCAATGCGCGCACGATCGACGCCGGCTGCTTTTCCCAGCCGATCTTGAAATTGCCGAGCGAACGCTGCGCCTGCGCGCCCCAATACCGGTCGGCGGCGACTTCGATGGGACCGAACGTGTCGGTTTCGGTTCTGGTCTTTGCAGCGGTCACGGGTCTCTCCTTGTCGAAGTCGGCAACGGCGTATCGCGTTGCACAAACGGCTTCAAGCGGAGAATGCGGGCGGCGAGGATGCAAATCGGTTGAAGGCGCGGCGCGTCTCTCCTTCTCCCACAAAGGGGAGAAGGGAAGGACTGCGCAGTTTCGGCCTCTCACCCCAGCGGCGGACCGACAATGTCGATGCCGTTTTTTGCGCAAAGCTGCACCAGTGCCGCGATGATTTCCGGTGTTGGTTCCATCAGCGGCGGCAGTTCGGGCTGTTCGGCGGGACGGCTCGCCTGACGCAGCATCGTCTCAAAATCCGAACCGCGCGTGATGGTGAGGGTGCGCGCACCTTCCGGGGATTCGACCCGGTAGGTGTGCGGCAGGCCTTTCGGTGCGATGACGGTTTCGCCGGCGTCCGCAATGCGTTCGTGGCCGTCGATCTGAAAGCGCAATCTCCCCTCCAGGATGTGAAACACTTCGTCTTCCCTGCGATGCGCATGCAGCGGTGGCGAGTCGCCATAGGGCATGTGATGCTCGACGACGCAGGTGCCGTCCTCTCCTGCTATCGACGAGACGTGGATCGCGACGAGCGTGTTGTTGAACCAGAAGAGTTCCTTGCCTGTGATCGTGCCGGGGGTCATTGTCATGGCGTGTCTGATCCTTCTGTTGCCTGTGCCTGCTGGGCCGATGACGATCTAGCCAGGGATACGCCGACAACGGAAATCGAATGATCGTATGGGGCGAATTGATGCGATGAATTTGAACGCGCTCGACCTCAATCTCATCAAGGTGTTCGACGCCCTTCTGCGGGAGAGAAGCGTTACGCGTGCCGGCGAGCAGATCGGCCTCAGCCAGCCTGCCGTCAGCGCTGCGCTCAATCGCTTGCGACATCTCCTCAACGACCAGCTGTTCGTGCGACGGGGCAATGACATGATGCCGACACCGCGCGCCGAGAGCATGGCCGAGCCGTTGCGCGTGGCGCTTCGCGAGATCGAACGCGTCTTCCATTCGGCCAAGGCGTTCGATCCGGCGGAACTGGAGCGAACCTTCACGTTCATGGGGGCGGATTTCTTTTCCATGATGCTGATGCCAGCGCTGGCGGCACGCATCGCTGGCGCCGCGCCGCGCGCGTCGCTAAGGTTTCTCGATAGCGCGCGCGGCGATGTCTCGCGGCTGCTCCAGGAGGATGAAATCGACGTAGCGCTCGAGCGTCCGCTGGAGGTCTCCGACTGGGTCTCAAGCACGCCTCTGTTCCATTCACCATTCGCCATCATCGCCGCGCACGACAACGCTGCGATCAGGCAGGCGGGAATCATGGAAGGCAAGACTCTGCCGATCGACCTCTTCTGCGAACTGCCCCATATTCTTCGTTCTATCGACGGCTCGATGTCGGGCTCCACCGACGAGGCGCTCCGCAAGATCGGGCGAACGCGCCGTGTAAGCCTGACCCTGCCGCACTTTCAGGCTGTCGCATTAGCCGTGGCAAATGGAAACCACCTGTCGGCGGTGCCCAGGCAGTTCGCGGTTTGGGCGGCCGAGACCCTGCCGCTCGTCATCTTTGAACCACCGCTTCCCATTGCTGTTCCGGAAATCAGGATGTACTGGCACGCGCGCCACGACGACGAGCCACCCCATCGCTGGGTTCGCGATCAGGTCCTGGAGGCGGTAGGCGTACTTGGATTTGTAGAAAGTGGCGTCGCAGAAAATGTCGGCGCTTGGCGTGGCGCCCGGAC
>NZ_RZPI01000027.1:0-20158 GCF_003998715.1 Mesorhizobium sp. M7A.F.Ca.CA.002.15.2.1 | reverse complement strand
AAAGGCGCTCTTGTCGATCGGAGCGAACAGACCCGAACGCTTCAAATCGGCGGTGACGATCTGCGAAATCTGCGCCCCAAGCGCGTCGCCGCCCTGGAAATCCGTGATGGCGATCGGCAGCGGCTCGACGTTGCCCTTGTTGACGTTGAGCTCGACGAGCGCCAGCGCCGGCAACGTGCCTGCCGCGGTCATGCCCATCGCCATTGCTGCGACCATCAGGAGCGGCTTGAGGATTGATTTCATGTCTTCTCGCTTCTCGTACTGATTTTCGGATGACAGGGCCTTAGAGGCCGAGCATCTCCCTTGGATCGAAGGTGACGCGGACGTCGGCCCAGATGTCCTGCTTGCCGGCGGGAACTTGCAGGCCGGTGACATCGCATTTTTGCACCGCACGAACGGCACTTTCGTCGAACTGGCGATTTCCGCTCGACTTTTCGACCGCCGGGCGCCCGTCCAGCTTACCGGATGCATCCAGGTTGAACCGCACCACGACGAGGAAGTTCTCGGAACCTTCAAGGCCGACAGGAAGGGTCCAGCAGCCGCCGAGCTGGCTTTCCAGGGCACCCATTTCGGACCTGGAGAGCTTCTGACCTTGGTCCTTGTCGCCGCCGAGCGACGCCTGCTGGGTCGAGCGCTTGGCGCCGCCGCCGGATGGTTTCTGCTTGTCGAGGAGCGCGGAGATCTCGTCGGCGTTGAATTGCTTGTCATCGGATTTCGGCTTCGACGACGCTTCCTTGACCGGCTTGTCGGCGTCCTTGCGCTCCGGCGCCTTGGCGCTTTCGGCCTGCGCCGGCTGCGGCTTCGGCCGCGCTTCCGGCGCGGGAGCGGAATCCGGCAGCTGCGTCGCCTCGGCGGGCGGCTCCTGCGCTATGGCTTCAGCGACGGCGTCGGGCTTGACCTCGGGCGTCGGATCGATGGCAGCGGTCTTGTCCTGCGGCGGCGGGGTCGGCGCCGGCTTGGCCGGTGTCGGCTTGGGATCGGCCTGCTTGACCGGCTCGGGCTTGACCTCTTCCTTGGGCGTCGGCGCCGGCGCCACTTCCGTTGCCGGGGTAGGCTTGGGCTTCTCCTGCGGCTTCGGCACGTCCTCAGGCTTCGGCTTTTCGATCGGGGTCGGTGCGGGCGGCGGAGCCGAGGTCATGTCGACGGGCTTGGGCTTGGCTTCCGGCGTTATCGGCTTGTCGGTATCGACACTGTTCTCACCGACCTTCTGCGCATCCGGCACAATGTCCGGGCGCTGCGTCGGCACAGGGGCCGGCTTTTCATGCATCACGGCCTTTTTGTCGCCCTGCAACGTCTGCGCAATGGCTTCCATCGGCACGATATCGACCGCGACCGACTCGACGTCGGACGACGGAAGTGCCGCCGGCGCCGTCAGCGTGAACAGGCCGAAGGTCAGCGCCGCCGTATGCAAGATCACCGATGTGGTGAGGCCGGTCTTCATCGCGCGTCTACTGGTCCTGTTCCTGCAGTGAAACCAGGCCGATGTTCTTGTAGCCGGCGGCCGAAATGCGGGCCATCACCTTCATCGCCGTACCATAGTCGGTGGACTTGTCGCCGCGGATGAAGATGCGCTCCTCATAGCCGGTCTTGGAAATTGCCTGCAGCTTGGCTACCAGTTCCTCGATCGGGATTTCGGTTTCCTGCAGGTAAATCTGGCCGGCGGCGTTGATCGAGACGGTGATCGGCTGCGTGTCGGCATTCATCGCCTTAGCCTGCGTATCCGGCAGGTCGATCGGCACGCCGACCGTCAGCATTGGCGCCGCGACCATGAAGATGATCAGCAGCACCAGCATCACGTCGACCATCGGCGTGACGTTGATCTCGGACATCAGTGCATGGTGACGGCCGCGCCGCCTGTGGCCGCGCCCGCCGCGTCCTGCCATGCCCATGGACATACCCATCTGCTACTCCTCAGGCCTTGGGGGCCACTTTTTCATCGATTTGGCGCGAGAGTATGGCGGAGAACTCGTCGGAGAACCCTTCCATGCGCACGGCTATCTTGCTCGCATCGGACGACAGCTTGTTGTAGGCGATGACGGCGGGAATGGCGGCGAGCAGGCCGATGGCCGTCGCCAGCAGCGCTTCGGCGATGCCCGGCGCAACCACGGCGAGACTGGTATTCTTGGAGCCGGCGATCGCCTGAAACGACGTCATGATGCCGATGACGGTGCCGAACAGGCCGATGAAGGGTGCCGCCGAGCCGGTGGTGGCAAGGAAGCCGAGGCGGCCTTCCAGCTTTTCCATCTCGCGGGTCAGCGCCAGGTCCATCGCCTTGTCGATGCGGGTTTGCAGGCCGAGCGGCGACTTGGCGCCCTTCTCGAAACTCTTCTTCCACTCGCGCATGGCCGCCACGAAAATGGCGCCCATGCCGGTGGTCTTGCGATCGGCGAGCGTGCGGTAAAGCTCCTCCAGCGACTGCCCCGACCAGAACACCTGCTCGAACCGGTTGAGCGCCAGCCGCATGCGGGCATAGGAAACCAGCTTGTCGACGATGATCGCCCAGGTCCAGACCGAGGCGCAGAGCAGGCCGATCATGACCAGCTTGACCACCCAGCTGGCCGAAACGAACAGCGACCAAACCGACAATTGCGCGCCCGGATCGGCGAGTGCGATATTTTCCATCGTTACGTCCTTAAGATTTTCCGGGCGAAGCTGGCGGCTGGCCCCTGGCATCCCTTGTGGTCGGTTCGCACGAAGCTACCGGAACAACCCCAAACTGTGCCGTTGTCGGCCTTTTCAGGGCAAATATTGGTGAAAGGAAGGCGTTCGATAACGCCAATCTTCACCAATCTCTTCATGAACCGTTATGGTTAAGGATGGGTTAGTATATAAGGCGCGGCGCATTGCCACGCCCGCACAGTTGTAACGCCATCATCCAAGCGCGAAGTCAGGATGGGTTGAGATTCAGGTCAGGCCGAGCCGAAAGCGGCGGTTTCCGAGAACCGGAGCGGAGGGTACTTGAAGCACCCGAGCACCGGAAGCGCAGGGAATCACCGTTTGCAGGCCGGCATCACCTGAATATCATCCCATCCGGGGCATGAATGCCGCCACCCATTCCTTGGGAAAGCGCCTTGGGCGGCCATTCTCGCCGATGATCGCCGCCTCGACCTTGGCCTCGACCAGCACCTCGTCGCCGCGCTTGAGCTGTTGCGCCATGAAGATGCGCGCGCCGGAAATCTCCTCGGTGCGGGTGTCGACGGTCAGGATGTCGTCGATGCGGGCCGGGCCGCGAAAGTCGATCTCCATGCGGCGCACCACCCAGACTATTCTTTCGCCATGCTTGCCGTCGGCAAGCTCTGTGTGGTGCACGCCGGTCAGCCTGAGATAGTCGGAGCGGCCGCGTTCGAAGAATTCGAGATAGCGAGCATGATAGACGACGCCGGAGAAATCGGTGTCGGCATAATAGACCCGCGCCATCAGCCGGTGGCCGAACGCCGTCAGCGCACCGGAAAGCCCGGCCAGCAGCGTCGCCGATTCACCATGATCGCCCATTGCGCTTCCTTTTTCAGCCCCGACGAGGCACCTGTTTCCCGCGTGACACAGCATCGGATGGCACTGTTGACGGCGATGATCAAGACTTTGATGGCGGCGCTGTTCGTGTTGGTGGCTTTGGCGCTGCCTGGCCAGACCGCGACATTCTCGATGAAGCGCGGCCTCAATCTCGACCAGTGGGTCACCTGGCCCGGCGAGGACCAGTGGGGCGACGCCAAGGCCATCCTGCCCTATCCGGAGTGGCGGAAATTCCTTGGGGAGGACGACCTCAAGGCGTTGAAGGATGCCGGCTTCGATTTCCTGCGCATGCCGGTCGATCCATCGCCCTTTCTGTCCGACCAGACCGTGGCCTTGCGTGACGATCTCTATGCCAGCGTGCTGGACTCGGTGCGCATAATCAACCGCGCCGGGCTCAAGGTGATCGTCGACATGCACCTGATCCCGGCCGGCGGCAGCCGCAAGATCGGAATGGCTGAAGTGATGGGCGACCCACGGACCTTCGACGCCTATGTCGAGATGGTCCGCAAGATGGCCCGCACGCTGGCCAGCGAAGATCCCGCCCAGGTCGCCTTCGAGCCCATGAACGAACCGATCGTGGACTGCGACAGCGACGGCACGAGCCTGTGGCCGGACCGCCAGCGCAAACTGTTCGCGGCGGCGCGATCCTCGGCTACGAAACTGACCCTGGTGCTGACCGGCGCCTGCTATTCCGCCGCGAGTTCGTTGGAAAAGATCGACCCGAAGACGATTCCGGACGACAACGTCATCTGGACCTTCCATTCCTACGATCCGTTTCTGCTCACCCATCAGGGCGCAACCTGGGCCGGAGACTTCATCCCCTATGTGACTGGCCTGCCCTATCCGCTGAGTGCGGTGCCCAAGGCACAGCTCGACGTGACGCTCGACACCATCCGCGCCAGGATCAAGGCCGAGGCGCCATGGACGCGGCAAAGCGGCCTGCTTGCCTATCTTGACGAACAGGTCGCCAGCATGGACACCCCCGACAGACTGCTCGGCTTGATGGATGCGCCGTTCGAAAAGGTCGAGGCGTGGGCGAGGGCCAACGGCGTCAAGCCTGGAAACATCACGCTGGGCGAGTTCGGCATGATCCGCCAGGAATACGGCAATTCCTATGTGATGCCCGCTGGGTATCGGGCCGCCTATGTCAGGGACATGATCGCGCGTGCCGAAGCACATGGCTTCTCATGGTCGGTGTGGAGCTATGGCGGCGCCTTCGGCATCGTCGATGCCTTCAACGGCGACAAGGCCGAGCCGGATGTGATGGACGCGATCAAATCGCTTCACTGAGGCGATTTGGATTTAGCCAAGGTCGATCGACAGGATTTCCGGCCGCATCCCGAAACGCACCGGCAATATGCTGAAACCGAGCCCGCCGGAGACGATCAGATTGCGATCGTTCTCGACGACGTGGCCATAGGCGTAGCGGTTGCCGAAACGCGATGGCACGACCGGCGAATAGCCGAACAGCCGAATTTGTCCGCCATGGGTGTGGCCGGACAGGGTCAGCGAGACGCGCCACGGCACCTTCGGAAAAATATCCGGCTCGTGCGCAAGCAGGATGATGGGCGATGCGTCGCTGACCTTGGCCAACGTGCCGTCGAGATCGTCCAGCCCGGTAAAGCCGGGGCGGTCCCTGGTCGGCAGCAGAGCGAGCTGGTCGGCGAGCCCGGCAATCCACACACCATGCCCATCCTTTTCCAGGCGCACGACATCGTTCTCCAGCACCGGAATGCCGACTTTCTCCAGGGCCTTGCCCGCTACGGTCGGGCCGGCCCCGGCGCGCTGCGCGAAGCCATCTGCCCACCAGTCATGGTTGCCGAGAATCGAGAGCACGCCGAGCGGTGCCTTGAGGTCCGAGAGGGCGGAGGCCCATTGCGACGGCGTCACCGGGCCGGTCACCAACGGCATGCCGGCGATATAATCGCCGAGCAGGACGATCACGTCCGGCTGCAGGGCATTCGCGTCTTCGACAAGTGAGGCGATCCGCTCCGGCGTCATCCATGGCCGGCAGGCATGGATATCGGCAAGCGCGACGATGCGCAGCTTCAGGCCATCAGGCCAATGCGGCGGCGTTAGCGCATAGCGTTTCACATGCGTCAGCAGCATCGGCTCTATGCCGGCCGCATAGGCGCTGAGCGCGGCAACCGACAGAATCGACCCGCCGATGAAGCGCAGGAACCCGCGTCTGGTGATCATTGCGTGGCTCCGGCAAACCATCGGAGCGAGATTGCCCCGGGATGGCACCGCCACCAGAGCCGACGAATGCGCCGGCAAACCGGCGAAGCCGAGGATATTTTGCGCAGGCCGCTCACAGATCCTTTGTCGGCCCGGAACCTGCGCCTGATCGGCCTGAGCGCTATTCTTCCTGGAACAGGTTGATCTGCTGTTGCGCCAGATCCTTCGGCGCGTCGAGGCCGAGATGCCGCCAGGCATTGGCCGTCAGCATGCGGCCGCGCGGCGTGCGCTGGATGAAACCCTGCTGGATCAGATAAGGCTCGATGATGTCCTCGATGGCATCGCGCGGTTCGGACAGGCCTGCGGCGATCGTCTCGATGCCGACCGGCCCGCCGCCGAAATTGCGCGCGATCATGCTGAGGTACCGGCGGTCGAGCGAGTCGAGGCCGAGCGCATCGACTTCCAGCCGGGTCAACGCTTCGTCGGCGATCTTGCGGTCGACATGGCCATCGCCGGCCACCGAGGCGAAATCGCGCACACGGCGCAACAACCGGCCGGCGATGCGTGGCGTGCCCCGCGCGCGCCGCGCGATCTCCAGCGCGCCGTCGTTGCCGAGCGGCATTTGCAGGATACGCGCGCCACGCCGCACGATCTGCTCCAGCTCCTCGACCGTGTAGAAATTGAGCCGTACCGGAATGCCGAAACGGTCGCGCAGCGGATTGGTCAGCAGGCCAAGCCGCGTGGTGGCGGCGACGAGCGTGAAGCGGGCGAGGTCGATCTTGACCGAGCGCGCCGCCGGGCCTTCCCCGATGATCAGGTCGAGCTGAAAATCCTCCATCGCCGGATAAAGGATCTCCTCCACCGCCGGGCTCAGCCGATGGATCTCGTCGATGAACAGCACGTCGCCTTCCTCGAGATTGGTCAGCAGCGCGGCAAGATCGCCGGCCTTGGCGATGACCGGGCCGGAGGTCGAGCGGAAATTGACGCCGAGCTCGCGCGCCATGATCTGCGCCAGCGTCGTCTTGCCGAGACCAGGCGGCCCGACGAACAGCACGTGGTCGAGCGCCTCGCTGCGGCTCTTGGCAGCCTCGATGAACACTTTGAGATTGGCCCGCGCCGCCGCCTGGCCGACGAAATCGTCGAGCGTCTGCGGCCGCAAGGTCTGCTCGGCATCCTCGCCGCGTTTTTCCGGGGCAATCAAGCGGGGCGACAGGCTCATGCCGCCTTCCTTGCACACGGCAAGGGGCTGAACAAGCGGCGGCTCACCGCGCAAGTTCCTTCAGCCCGAAGCGAATCAGCTTCGGCGCATCGGCATCCTCGCCCGCCGTCTTCAGCGCCGCCGCCACCGCATTGGCGGCCGTGTCGCGCGAATAGCCGAGATTGACCAGCGCCGAGACCGCGTCGGTGATCGGCGCGGATGCCACGCCGTCGCCGAGCTCCTGTTTCAGGCCGATGGTGCCCGAAGCGGTTCCGGCATAGGCCGGCGCCTTGTTCTTCAGTTCGGTGACGATGCGCTCGGCCACCTTCTTGCCGACGCCGGGTGCGCGAGAAACCATGGCGATGTCGCGCAGCGCGATCGCATTGGCGAGGTCGGCCGGCGCCAGCGTCGACAGGATGGCCAGCGCCACCTTGGCGCCGACGCCGGGAACATTGTTCATCAGCAGCCGGAACCACTCGCGTTCCAGCACTGACTGGAAGCCGTAGAGCCGCAGCATGTCCTCGCGGACATAGGTCTCGATGAACAGCACCACCGCTTCGCCGGGCGAAGGCAGCGCCGCCAGCGTGCGCGCTGAACAATAGGCGACGTAGCCGACGCCATGGATATCGACGAGGCAATGATCCTCGTCGACCTCGTCCAGCGTGCCCTTGAGCTTGCCGATCATTGGACGCAATCCCCGTTAGGGATGAGTATCGGGCGTGATGAGCTCGACATCTGGAAAGTACTTTCTGAAACCTGCGGGATCGCGAGTAAGAATGGGATAGCCTCGGATGGCAGCGTGAGCCCCAATCAAGAAGTCGGGCATCACCTTCTCTCGAGGTCCGCCCAACCGCCGATAGACCGAGAACGCTCTCGACGCAGCAAAGGCCGCCTCGAACGGGAGACTTTCGCGCCGGAACTCGTCTTCAGGCAAGGCATCATCGACATCGTCTATCGCCTCATAGCGCATCGAAAACTCGGCGTAGATAATCTGATTGATGACCAGGCTGCCTTGCTCGAGGGCAGACACCATTTTGGACCACGACCACTTTGACCAGACGGGATCGCGAACGGCGATATCGACAAGCACGTTGGTGTCGACAAGCGTCGCCAAGATTAGCGATCCCGGGTCAAAGCCATGACGGCATCGGCATTCATTGTCTGATCGCCGCTGCCCTCAAGCCGATCGAGCGCAGCAAGAAAACGATCGAGTCTTTCGCGGTCGGCCAACCGCCCCTTGTCATGCTTCGGCGTGATCGTGATCTTGCCGCCCTCGATGCCGAAGATGACTTCGCTGTTGGCGCCAATCCCAAATGTCTCCCGCAGATCCCGTGGGATTGTCACTTGACCTTTGCTCGTCACACGCATGAAACACCCCTTTCTTACAAGTAAGGATTATTCCAACCCGGTGAACAAGTCAAGAACATCTCTATCCAGCGAGTGCCATCCGGTAGGCCACGCTTTGCCGGTGATGCGCGTGGCAGATGGCGATGGCGAGCGCGTCGGCGGCATGCTCGGTATCGAAAATGGCTTTCGGCAACAGCACCTTCACCATCATGTGGATCTGCTTCTTGTCGCCATGGCCGACGCCGATCACCGCTTTCTTGACTGCGTTAGGCGCATATTCGGCAACGACGAGGCCGGCACGCGCCGGCACCAGCATGGCGATGCCGCGTGCCTGACCGAGCTTCAGCGTTGCCACCGCGTCCTTGTTGACGAAGGTCTGTTCGACCGCCGCTTCGTGCGGCATGGCGGCATGCAGGACTTCGGCAAGCCTGTCATGCAGCTGGCACAGCCGCGTTGCCAGCGCGGCCTTATCGTCTGATTTCACAGTGCCGGAAGCAATGAAGCGCAGCGAATTGCCGAGGCTTTCGACGATGCCCCAGCCGGTGCGCCGAAGCCCGGGATCGATACCGATGATGCGAATCGCTTCCGCCATTTGCCGAGTTTACCTCCGGCGGACAGCGATGCCAGCGAAATGTGAACAAACCGGAAACAGAAGGCGGACCGCGGTCTAACCCCGAGCGAAAGCCGTGTTGAGCAGGCTGATCTGGTCGGAAACCGGGTTGGGGCGGCGAGCCATCGGTTGCATGTCGACCATGGCGCCGGAGCCATAGATCTCGTCGTCCATGCGGCGCACCAACGCTTGCAGGCGCAGCGAGCGGGTGACGAGGTCGAGGAAATCCTCGGGCAGTTCGGCCCAACCGGCGGCTTCGTCATGGGCGGAAGCGGTGTCGAGGCGCACCTTGGACTTTTCCGATGCCACCTGGTCACGGGTCATCTCGCCGGAATTGGCGGCGCGCTGCAAAAGCAGCCAGGAGGCAACCTGCATCAGCCTGGTGGTCAGCCGCATCGATTCGGCCGCGTAGAGCGTGGCGGCCAGCCGCGACAGCTTCTTCGCCTCGGCCCGGCCCTTGCCGTCGAGATATTCGGCGGCCTGTTCGACCAGACCCATGCCTTCCTGGTAAAGCGGCTTGAAGGATTGCGAGAAAACCCGGCGTTCCGCCAGCTTGACGGTTTTCGCACTGCCCTTCGAAGGCTCGTTCATTGATACGCCCCTGCACTTGCAACCGGCCGATTCGGCTCCCTGCCGATACACCCGGAACCCTATCTGACTGAAGCTTGAAAATGCGCTTCGTCACCGGTGAAGGCAAGCACATGTTTAACAGAAGGTTAACGGCACCCCTGTCGGGCGGCCCCGCTGGGGTGCGGACAAAAAAGAGAAATCGAGACAAAAAAAGAGCCGCGGATAAGGCGGCTCTCAGGAGTTTAACAGGGAGGCGTCAAACAAAGTGGCTCCAACCACTCGGTAAGAATCCAGATCACTGGATGGACATAGTAAACACCTGTAAAGCTTAATGAAGCCTTAACGGTGCGGATGTTTTTTGACCGAACGCCGCCATACTGTGCCGTAACAGCACAGCATCTCCTGCGTCAGGCTCGGTCAAGCGGTCTTCCAGACCGCCGGCAAGGCGATGAAGGCGAACAGCAGCATGGCTGCGTAGAAGCCCATCGAGGAGGCCGCCACCAGCGGTTCGATCGCGGCATTGCCGGCAAGCAGGAAATAGAGGCCGATCAGCAGGCCGATGCCGCTGACCGCCGTCAGCCAGAAATGAACTGTGGCGAGCGTCTTCTGCCCGATTGCCGGAAACAAATGGTAGAAGAAGGCGAAGACCGCCGACATCAGCCATCCGGCCACCATCGTGTGGGCGTGGGTCGGCATCTGGCCGTGATCCTGGCTGATCGCCATGTACAGGCCGAGCGCCATGCCGCACAGCGAATAGATGATGGCCAGCGTGAAGAAATTCCGTGCTATCCCTTGCATAATGGTCCCCCGAATTGCCTTTTCCCGCTTGCGGGAATGGGTTGATCGTCAGGCGATTGTTGTCGCCACCGGGCTCCCGGCATTGGCGCACTAATATCGGCAGCGTATCCAGACGATGTCGCGCCAACCCCCTCCCGACGATTCGTACATTAGCAGAAAATCAGATAATGCGTTCACAATCTGCGACCTCGCGCGTTGGCCGTAAGCTGAAACAGAGCCGGATTTTTCGCGACATCGTTCCGAAACAGGCGCCACGCTAAACGCCCGCTCCTCTGACGGCCGGCGCAAATCGGCGCCGCCGCAAACCTGACCGGACACTGCAGGAGCAACCCATGGACTGGTACTCGATCGTCAAATTCCTCCACGTCACTACCGCCATTCTGTGGGTCGACGGCGGCTTCGTACTGTTCCTGCTGGGCATGCTTGCCGAGCGCGCGGGCAACATCGAGGAAAAGCTGCAGGCAATGCGCGCCAGCGGTCAGCTGGGCGGCAGGTTCTTTGCGCCGATGTCGATGCTGACGCTGATCTTCGGCCTCATCATGTGCTGGTTCTGGGTCGGCTTCTCCGATTTGTGGGTACTCATCGGCCTGGCGGGATACGCCACGACCTTTTCGATCGGCATGTTCATCTTCAAGCCGACCGGGGAGCGCATGGGCGCAATGATCGCCAAAGAGGGCGTCACGCCAGAGGTTCTTGCCATCGGCCAGCGCATGATGAGCGCGGCACGTTTCGACTATGCGGTGATGCTGGTGATCATTGCGGACATGGTGCTCAAACCGACCGTGCATGACATCGGCATCCTTGCCGGCATGGTGCTGGTCGTTATGGTCGGCGCGACACTGGCTTTTGGCGGCAACCGTCGTCTGGTGCCAAGCGCCGCCTGACCCCTAATGACGGGGCGGCTGCGCGGCGGCCTTTCTACATCAGGCCGACAATGCCATCCCACAGCAGCTTCAGCGCCACGACCGCGACGGTTGCGTAGGTAAAGGGATAGAAGGTTTCCGGCCGCATGCGGCGCACCAGCCACGCTCCGGCGATGGTCGACAGCGGCGCCAGCGGCATCAGCACCGCCGATGCCGTCAGATTGGCGGTGTCGAACTGGCCGAGCGCGAAATAGGGCACCAGCTTCAGCGCGTTGGTGGCGGCAAAGAAGATCGCTGCGGTGCCCGACAGAACTTTCGGATCGAGACGGATCGGCAAGGCATAGACCTGGAAGGGCGGACCGCCGACATGGGCAACGAAGCTGGTGAAGCCGGCGACCGTGCCCCACACGGCGGCGGCCACGCGGTTGGGCGCGGCCGCGTGATCGGCGCCGTGGCGGAACTGCAGATAGAGCCAGCGCAGGACGAAGATGATGGCGA
The DNA here is from genome assembly GCF_003998715.1 of Mesorhizobium sp. M7A.F.Ca.CA.002.15.2.1. NCBI lineage: Bacteria > Pseudomonadati > Pseudomonadota > Alphaproteobacteria > Hyphomicrobiales > Phyllobacteriaceae > Mesorhizobium > Mesorhizobium sp. M7A.F.Ca.CA.002.15.2.1. The sequence continues at coordinate 8,586 of NZ_RZPI01000027.1, read as the reverse complement.
CGGCGCCAACGATCAGCCGCACCGCCTCTTCGGTCACCAGTGCCGCCGTAAGCCAGCCAAGGCCGATGCCGATGACGGCGCCCGGCATCATGTCGACCAGCATCTTGCGGTCGTAAACGCCCCACCACGTCCACACCGAGACGATGTCCATCAGGCACAGGATCGGCAGCAGGATGGCCGCCGCCTGCACCGGCGGCATGGTCAGCGCCATCAGCGGCACGCCGACGAAACCGACGGCACCGCCAAAGCCGCCCTTCGACAGGCCGACCAGAATGACCGCCGGAATGGCGGCCGCATAGAACCACGGATCGAGAAGCAGGCCTGACATGGGAGGGGACTGGTCCGGAGGGAAAGCGTGTCGACGCTTGAATAGCCCAGAATGTCGGGCGGAGCGACAGCAAATATGAGCGTGGCGGCTGCACATGCGGGCCGACGCAGGCCTGTGCCTACCGACGCGCCGAGACCAGCAGGAACATCGGCCGCTCGAGCTCTTCCGCCAGTTCGGGTTTGGCCGCGATCTGCTCTGATGTCGGACGGAACTCCTCGACATGCGCGATGGTGAAGCCGGCCTGCAGGAGAGCGTTGAGCGTGGTGCCGATCGTGCGGTGATGTTTCACGACGCCCTTGGCCAGCCAGTCCGTGCTGCGCGGTCCTTCCACCAGATACTGGTCGACAGGCCACGTCTTTCGGCCTTCGCTATCGATCACCCAGCCGGGTTTGGTCGGCGCCATGAAGATCGGATGTTCCGTCGAAAAGACGAAATGCCCGCCAGGCGCCAGGGCCCGATGCACGGTCCCGAACAGACGCGACACATCCTCGACATAGTGCAAGGCGAGCGAACTGTAGACGAGATCGAAGCTGGCTTCCGGCAGGCTGAGCCGATCGAGATCGGCCGTCTCATAGCTTATCCCTGCATCCGGGCCGGCGGCCCTTGCTCGGGCAAGCATCTTCTCCGACAGGTCCAGGCCAAGCACCTGCGCCGCCCCATGCTCGCGTGCCCAGCGGCAGAACCAGCCGAAGCCGCAGCCGAGATCGACGACCCTCAAGCCGCCGACATCGGGCAGCATCGCGCGCATTGCCGGCCACTCGGCGGCACCCTCCAGCCCTTCGACCGAACGGCCGAGTTGGCTGTAGCCTGCGAAGAAATCCTCACGGTCGTATATGTTCTGCGCCATGACAGTCTCGGTCTCATTTGGTCGGCACACTAACCAAGCGGCCACCGGCTTTCCACCCGGCTCGATCAGGAGGCATGCAAGACCTTTGCCCTATCCCGAGAAGCAGCCGCGTCGAGCGGTGGCGGCCGCCGCCGGATCGGCTGCGCCTTGATGATGGCGGTGCTTGTCTCCGCCTTGTCGGCGATACGGTCGAGAATCCCGTCGAGATCGCCGATCGAGCGTACGAACAGCCGGGCGACGAAGCAGTCATCGCCCGTTACCTTGTCGCATTCGCCGAATTCGGGGATGTCCTCGATCAGCTTCTGAACGATGTGCAGCTTGCCCGGCAGAGGCCGGATGCGCACGATCGCCTGCAAGGTATAGCCGAGCGCGAGCGGATCGATCTCGACGGTGAACGCCCGGATGACGCCGCGCTCCTCGAGTCGTCGCAGCCGCTCCGAAACGCTTGGCGACGACAGCCCGACCTGGGCGGCCAGCTCCTTCAGCGAGGTCCGCGCATCCTTGATCAGGATTTCAAGGAGATTTCGGTCGAGATCGTCCAGCATCTTTTTCCTTTTCCCGACAGCTTGGAGCTTTCTCCTAATATAATTAGGCCAATAGGCCATACACCCTTTCCAATCTGATGGAAAGCTTCGCGACCGCATGAGATTATGGCGGCTCAACCGATAAGGAGGTTTGTTGTGAACGAGACAGTACGCGGCACGGTCGAAATGTCCGCCGCAATGGCCATCCTGGGAACGATCGGATGGTTCGTCGTCCTGTCCGGCCAGCCGATCATGGATGTGGTGTTTTGGCGTTGCGCTTTCGGCGCGCTGACGCTGCTCATCATCTGCGCCGGGCTGGGGTTGCTGCGCAACAGGCTGTCGCTGCGCATCATCGGCATCGCCGCGCTCGGCGGCGTCGCCATCGTCGTCAACTGGCTTTTGCTGTTCAGCGCTTTCTCGCGCGCGTCGATCTCGATCGCCACCGCCGTCTACAACACGCAGCCCTTCATGCTGGTCGGCTTCGGCGCGCTCTTCTTCGCCGAGCGGCTGAGCCTGACCAAGCTGACCTGGCTGACCATCGCCTTCGCCGGCATGGTGCTGATCGTGCAGTCGGCTCCCGATGCCGGCCCCAATGCCGGCATGGCCGGCACGGATTATTTCACCGGCATCGTCATGGCATTGGGCGCGGCCTTCTTCTGGGCCGTCGCCGCCATCGTCACCAAGAAGCTCAAGGGCACGCCACCGCATCTGATTGCGCTGATACAGGTCTGCGTCGGCGTCGTCATGCTGGCGCCGTTCGCCAATCTATCCCGGCTTCCAGCCGATGCCTGGAGCTGGACCATGCTGGCGACGCTCGGCATCGTCCACACCGGCCTGATGTACATACTGATGTACGGCGCCATCCAGAAGCTGCCGACGCATCTGCAGGGATCGCTGTCGTTCATCTATCCCGTCGTCGCCATCCTGGTCGACGTCGTCGCCTTCGGCCATCGGCTGCATCTGAGCCAGGTCGTCGGCGCCACCGCCATCCTGATCGCCGCCGCCGGCATGAATCTCGGCTGGACGCTGTGGAAGGGCAAACCGCCCGTCGCGAGCCCGCACCCGATCAAGTGAAGCGGCCCGCCGGCTGCCCGGCGGATCAAACATCGCGATCCCGACTGCCCGCCTGTTCAAGGCGGGCACTTTGCTCTATGCCGCAATCCAACCATCTTCGCCCGGCATAGGCGAAACGCGGGACCCGAAGAACCATGAATGAAGCAACGCCCCCCAATCGCTGTCGCATCGTGCTGATCGCGCCGCCCGGCGTGCCGGCGGCCCGTATTGTCACGGCATTCGATGGTGGCGATGTCGCTTCGCTGATCCTGCCCGAGAACGGCATGGATGAAGCCTCGTTCCAGGCTTTCGCCGAACGGATCGTGCCGGCAGCGCAAGCCGCCGGCGTTGCTGTCATCATCGCCGGCGACACCCGCATAGCCGGCCGCGTCCAGGCCGACGGCATCCATGTCGAAGTCTCCAAGGCCGAACTCGCCGAGACAATCGAGCATTCCCAGGCAAAGATGATGGTCGGCACCGGAGGCGCCAAGACGCGTGACGACGCGCTCGAGCTTGGCGAGACGCGGCCAGACTACATTTTCTTCGGCCGCTTCGGCTACGACAACAAGCCCGAACCGCACCCGCGCAACCTGTCGCTCGGCGCATGGTGGGCGGACATGATCCAGATCCCTTGCATCGTCATGGCCGGATCCGACATCGCCTCGGTCGAAGCCGTGGGCGCCACCGGCGCTGAATTCGTGGCGCTGTCGAGCGCCGTGTTCGCCGACGGCACCGACCCCAGGACAGCGGTCGCCACCGCCAACGCGCTGCTCGACGAGACTGCGCCGCGTTTCGAGGACTGAAATGTCATCGGCGACGCTTCCCCTCCAGGCTCTGCTTGCGGTGCTGATGGTCCAGGCGGCGGCCGCGGAGACCATCCCCTTGCCGCAGCCCAAGCCGGAAATCGGCGTCCACACCGATAAGCCGATCGACAAGCCGTTGCCGCAGCCCGCCACCACGGCCGAGCCTGCGCCGCTGCCGTCGGCCGACGCCGTCAATCCCGACCGCTTCGGCGCAAAACCCGCCGACGCGGCCTATGGCGCCTTCCAGCGCGGCCTCTACAAGACAGCTTACAATCTGGCATTGGTCCGGGCGCAAAACGGCGACCCGGCGGCGCAGACCCTGGTGGCCGAGATCCTGTCGCGAGGTCTCGGTGTACCGGTCAATTCGGCGCAGGCGGCGAAATGGTACGCCTTGGCCGCCGAACAGGGTGTGCCGGAATCGCAGTTCCAGTATGCGCTGATGCTGCTCGACGGCCGCTATGTCAAAAAGGATGGAAAAGAGGCCTACGCCCTGATGCAGGCCGCAGCCGAAGCCGGCAACCGGCTGGCGCAATTCAATTTCGCGCAGATGCTGGTCCAGCAGGACCCCGGCGACGCCGGTATGGCCAAGGCGGTCTCCTACTATGAACGCGCCGCTGCGACCGGCCTCGCGGACGCGCAATATGCAATGTCGCAGATCTACGCCAACGGTGTCGGCGGCAAGCCACGCGACGATGCCCAGGCAAGGCGCCTGCTGGCGCAGGCCGCAAGGCAGAACTACGACACCGCGCAAATCGATCTCGCCGCCTGGATGATCGAAGGCCGCGGCGGTGCGCGCGACCTGAAATCCGCCTTCGGCTGGATGAAGCAGGCGGCGGAGGGCGGCAATGTTGCCGCCCAGAACCGCCTGGCCAAGCTCTATATGCAAGGCATCGGCACCGATCCGGACCTGGTCCTTGCCGGTGCCTGGTACATCATTGCCCGCCGCGCCGGCCTCATCGATCCGCAGATGGACGACTTCCTGCAGGGGCTGGACGACGACCAGACCAAGCAGGCGCTGCAGAAGGCCAACCGGCTGCCTTGACGGCGGCCCGCGCGGTCATTGCGAGTGTCGCCTCGGCTGCCCTCGCCTGGCACCAACCTGCCCGCTCCCTTGCCTCTTCTGGCGATTTGTGGTCTTGGGAGCCCGAAATCGCTTTCCCAGCGAATATCCCTTACCGACGGCGTGGCCGTAGGCATCATTCCGGATCATCTCATCATGGCCAAGATCAATGGCAACGAAATCCGTCCCGGCTATGTCATCGAGCATGATGGCGGCCTTTGGGTGGCGGTCAGGACCAACACCGTCAAGCCTGGCAAGGGCGGCGCCTACAATCAGGTCGAACTGAAGAACCTCATCAACGGCACCAAGCTCAACGAGCGCTTCCGCTCGGCCGAGACGGTCGAACAGATCCGGCTCGACCTGAAGGATTTTTCCTTCCTCTACGCGCAGGAAGACGCCCTGGTGTTCATGGACACCCAGAGCTACGAGCAGCTCGAATTGAACAAGGACTTCGTCGGCGATCGCGCCGCCTTCCTGCAGGACGGCATGATGGTAACGGTCCAACTCTACGAAGAGCGGCCGATCGGCATTTCGCTGCCCGACTATGTGACGCTGACCATCACCGAGGCCGACCCGGTGGTGAAGGGCCAGACGGCGGCATCGTCCTACAAGCCGGCGATCCTGGAGAACGGCATCCGCGTCCTGGTGCCGCCCTTCATCGGCGCCGGCGAACGCATCATCGTCGACACCAACGAAATCACTTACGTGCGCCGCGCCGACTGACGCATGTCCCCCAACAGTGGCCCGGTTCCGGGTCACCGACATGCATCGAGGCAGAATTTAAAGCGCAGCACCGGGAAAAAGCACTATGGCACGCTCAGCCCTTCTCAACGTCATGGTCCAGGCCGCAATGAAGGCCGGCCGCTCGCTGTCGCGCGACTTCGGCGAAGTGCAGAACCTGCAGGTCTCGATGAAGGGCCCCGGCGACTATGTCAGCCAGGCCGACCGCAAGGCCGAGGACATCGTCTTCGCCGAACTGTCCAAGGCACGGCCCGGCTATTCCTTCCTGATGGAGGAGCGCGGCGTGGTCGAAGGCGACGACGGCCAGCATCGCTGGATCGTCGACCCGCTCGACGGCACCACCAATTTCCTGCACGGCATTCCGCTCTTTGCCGTTTCGATCGCGCTGGAGCGCCAGGGCCAGATCGTCGCCGGCGTCATCTACAATCCGGCGATGGACGAACTCTACACCTGCGAACGCGGCGGCGGCGCCTTCATGAACGACCGCCGCTTGCGCGTCGCCGGCCGCATCAAGCTGGTCGACACGGTCATCGGCTGCGGCATGCCGCATCTCGGCCGCGGCCACCACGGCAATTTCCTCGTCGAGCTGCGCAACGTCATGGCCGAGGTTTCCGGCGTCCGCCGCCTCGGCTCCGCATCGCTCGATCTCGCCTATGTCGCTGCCGGCCGCATGGATGGCTTCTGGGAAACCGGCCTGTCTGCCTGGGATATCGCCGCCGGGCTGCTTTTGATCCGCGAGGCGGGCGGCTTCGTCTCCGACATGGATGGCGGCCAGGACATGCTCGACAACGGTTCGGTCGTCGCCGGCAACGAGATCATCCAGCGCGCTTTGCTCAAGGTCGTGAAGAAGCCGCTCTCCTCTCGTTGACAGGCAAGCCGCGCCGACAAACCGCCGCGCTGATGCGCCGCAGTCGCAAAACCGCAACGGAAGCTTGAAATACTGCCCGGCGAGCGCCCAGATTGGAGGGCGCGGCGCAGGAACCCGGCTTAGTGAGAGACAACGAACCCTACCCCGATATCCCGTTCATCGGACGCTGGCACTATTCGCGTGCCGAGATGATCGCTGACGGTATCGTCCACGCGGTCGGCATCGTGCTGGCGATATCGGCCGGTTCCGCGCTGCTGGCGCTGGCGGCGTTTCGTGTCGGACCCGGCGAATACATCGCCGCCGCCTTCTACGTGGTTTCGCTGCTCACCGTGCTCTCGGTGTCGATGACCTACAATCTGTGGCCGGTCTCGTCGCCGGCAAAATGGGTGTTGCGGCGTTTCGACCACGCCGCGATCTATCTGCTGATCGCCGCGACCTATACGCCTTTCCTGGCGCAGCTCGAAGGCTCGCCGCTGGCGCGCTGGATGATCGTGCTGGTCTGGACCGCGGCAGCGCTGGGCATTGCCGTCAAGGTGTTCTTTCCCGGCCGTTTCGACCGGCTGGCGATCGGCTTCTATCTCGCCATTGGCTGGAGCGGCATCATCCTGGTCAAGCCGCTTGTCCAGACGCTACCGACGACATCGATAGCGCTGATCGTTGCCGGCGGCATCGTCTACTCCTGCGGCGTCATCTTCTTCGCCTGGAAGGGGCTGCGCTTCCACAATGCGCTGTGGCACGGTTTCGTCGTCACCGGCGCCAGCCTGCATCTGGCCGCCATGGTCGACTGTCTGGTCATCAATCGCCTCTGACACTATCGACGCGGCAATATTGCCAAGCGCCATTCAATTTGGTCACAATTCCGTTTAGAGTCGCGGTTTACGTGATCGGCGGCGGCATCGGAAACGGGGCACGGATGGCTTTTCTCAGATCCTTCGGCATGGGCAGACGTTCTGATGTCCTGATCTACGACCCGCATAAATTATCGAGCCCGCAGGTCTTTCTGCTGACCATGGTGATCTTCCTGGTCATCGTCGCCTTCATCGCCGCCATCCTCACCCGACAGATCTCAACCGCCTTTGGCAGCAATCCCGGCCTCAATGGCCTGATCGTCGGCGTGCTGGTGGTCGGCATCCTTTTGGCCTTCGCCCAGGTTGGGCGACTGTTTCGCGAAGTGCGCTGGGTCAACTCCTTCCGTGCCGGCTCGGAGACGACCGAACCGGTGCTGCTGGCGCCGATGAAGGCGATGATCGGCCGTTCCTCGGCGATGGCCTTCTCGACCAGTTCGATGCGCACCATGCTCGATTCCATCGCCACGCGCCTCGACGAAAGCCGCGACACCTCGCGCTATCTCGTCGGCCTGCTGGTGTTCCTCGGCCTGCTCGGCACCTTCTGGGGACTGTTGAACACCATCGGCTCGATCCGCGAAACCATCGAATCGCTCGATCCCGGCACCGGTGACGCCGCCGCGGTGCTCGATTCCCTGAAGCAGGGGCTTTCGGCGCCGCTGGCCGGCATGGGCACCGCCTTCTCGTCCTCGCTGTTCGGCCTCTCCGGCTCGCTGGTGCTCGGCTTCCTCGACCTGCAGGCCGGCCGCGCCCAGACGCGCTTCTACACCGAACTGGAAAACTGGCTTTCCTCGGTCACCGACCTGTCGTCGGACATCGTCGTCGCCGACCCGGCCAAAACCGAATCCTCCGACGAGATCCGGGTGCTGTCGGAACGGCTGCGCTCGATGCAGGAGAATGGCGGCGGCTCCAACCCGCGCGTCGCCACCGCCATGGCCAATCTCGCCGACGGCATTTCCGGCCTGGTCAAGAATATGCGCTCGGAACAGCAGATCATGCGCGACTGGGTCGAGGCCCAGTCCGACGAGCAGAAGGCGATGCGCAACACGCTGGAAAAGATCGCCGATGCCCTGAAGAAGCCCGGAGTGCACTGAAGTGGCGCTCGCCAGGGGCCGGCGCACCGATCGCCGCATCGACTACTGGCCGGGCTTCGTCGACGCGCTGTCGACGCTGCTTTTGGCGATCATGTTTCTGCTCACGGTCTTCGTGCTGGCGCAGTTCCTGCTGGGACGCGAAATCTCCGGCAAGGATACGGCGCTCTCGCGCCTCAACTCGCAGATCAACGAACTGACCCAACTGCTGGCGCTGGAGCGCTCGACGGCGCAGGACAAGGATGATTCCCTGGCCAATCTGCAGGCGTCGCTGTCGGCCGCGCAAGCGGAAAAGAGCCGGCTCGAACGATTGCTGGCGCAAGGTGCCGGTGCCGGCGACGCCGCCAATCAGCGTGCAGCGGCGCTCGGCGGCGAACTCGACAGCCAGCGCCAGATCAGCCAGCAGGCGCTGAGCCAGGTCGAGAT
>NZ_RZPI01000279.1:0-6690 GCF_003998715.1 Mesorhizobium sp. M7A.F.Ca.CA.002.15.2.1 | reverse complement strand
TATCCGCGCCTGCCCGACCGAATCCATGCGCGCAAAGACTTTTTGGGCCGAGGCGATCGTCGTGTCGTCGAGGCGGCTGATCAGCCTGTCGGCAGCGGCCCAGGCCTCCTCGGTGGTTTCGCGGGCGATGACATGCAGCCTAATGCCGAAAGAGAGCTTGCGGCCGGCCTTCTGCGCCAGTTCACGCACGCTGTCCAGCTTGCGCTCGACATCGGCGGGCGGCTCGCCCCAGGTCAAATACTTGTCGATCTCCTGCGCCGCCACCGTCGACCCGGCATCGGACGAACCGCCGAAATACAGCGGCGGGTAAGGCGTCTGCACCGGCGGAAACAGCAGCCTTCCGTCCTCGATGTGGAAATGCTTGCCGTCATGCTCGACCGTCTCGCCGCTCAGCACCCGCTTGTATATGCGCAGGAACTCCTGCGTCACCTCATAGCGTTCGGCATGCGACAGGAAAATGCCGTCGCCCTTGTTCTCCAGCGGATCGCCGCCGGTGACGACGTTGATCAGCAGGCGGCCATTGGAGATGCGGTCCAGCGTCGCAGTCATGCGCGCGGCCAGCGTCGGCGACTGCAAACCGGGCCGCACAGCGACAAGGAAACGCAAGCGTTCGGTCATCGGCACAAGAGCCGATGCGATCACCCAGGAATCCTCGCACGAGCGGCCGGTCGGCAACAGCACGCCATAGTAGCCGAGCGTGTCGGCCGCCTTCGCCACTTGCGTCAGATAGGGCAGATCGACCGATCTGCCGCCCTCGGCCGTGCCGAGATAGCGGCTGTCGCCATGCGTCGGCAGAAACCAGAGCACCTTGATACGGTCTGGAATGTGCTTGCTCATGGCCTGTCTCCCGTCGCCTGACGGAGGCGGCCGGAGATGCCTGCTTTGGTTGACGGCGAGCGCAAAAAGGTAGGCATGGCGTGGTCCTGTCCGGGTGGAAACCAGATCGCCAGTGCAGATTGCTTATTCCACAAACTCTGTAGAGTTAGTTTATTCCAATTCCGTTGCCGCTATTAGAATTTCTCTCCCCAAGAAATCGGCGGCGAGGCCGACCCGAGTGCAGCGGGCCGGCCTTCCTGCATCAGAACGCTGGTTCGACCGCGTTGACGTTGTCCTTGGTGACGACTGTCAGCGGGATCGGCAGCCGGTCCTTGACCTCCTTGCCCTCGATGATCTCGGCCATCGTGTTGATCGCCAGGCGGCCATCCTCGACGGGCGACTGGACGATGGTCGAGTACATCTCATTGGTGCGGATCGATTCGAACGCATCCTTCTGGCCATTGATGCCGACGATCGGCGGTGCGGCCTTGGAGGGGTTCGCCTCTTTCCATGCGTCGATGAAGCCGCGGGCCATCGTGTCGTCATTGGCGTAGACACCGCTGATCTGGTCGCCGAAGCGTGTGATCAGATCGCGGCTCACCACCAGCGCCTTTTGCTGGTCGAAGTCGGCGTTGACCGTGTCGAGCACGTTGATCTCGGCATTGGTTTCCTTGAGACGGTCGGTAAATCCGCTGACGCGGCCGATCGTGGTGCCGTTGCCGGCCTGGCCGGCGATGATGACGACGGAGCCCTTGCCGCCCAGCGCCTTGCTCAGCGAGTCCGCCGCCAGCTTGCCTTCCTCATAGACATCAGGCCCGGTGAACGACTTGATGAACGGCTTGGCATCGTCGCTCATCGGCGAATTGATGAGGATCGCCGGAATGTTCGCCTGCTGCGCGCGCGCCAGCCCCGGTATGTATGCCTGCGGGTCGAGCGGCCACAGGATGATGCCATCGACCTTGCGCGCAACGCAGGTGTTGAGCTGCTCGGTGCCTTTCTGGACATCAAAATCCTGGCTGAGGCTCAGGATCTCGATGCCGAGTTCCGCAGCGCGCGCCTGAAGCGCCTTGTTGGCCGGCGTCGCGTAGGCATGCGAATCCGCTGCCGTCACGTAGCAGACCGTCTTGGCGCTGGCCCAGCCCGTCGATGCCAGCACAGCCGCCATGGCGGCGACGTGAAGCATGCTTTTCTTGCCAATCATGCGTTTCCTCCCAATCATGTGGTTCCTCCTTGAGTGATTGGATTGTCGCGAACGAGCGCCGGGCGCGTGCCCGGAGCCCTCCCCTTGGTGGTAACGGCCCGATCGAGCACGACGAGCAGGATCAGGATAAGCCCGGACACGACCTGCTGGACGTATGCGGGAACGGACTGGAACTCCATCGCGATGGTCAGCGAGCCGATCGTCAGCACGCCGCCGAGCGTGCCGAGCGCGGATCCCTTGCCGCCTTCGAGACGAGTCCCGCCGACAACGACCGCGGCAATGACGGCGACCGTCAGTTCCGAGCCGAAGACAGGCGAGCCGGTGTTGGTGACGAGGCTCTGGAGAACCCCCGCCAGGCCGGCAAGCGTGCCGGCAAAGACAAAGCCGAGAAAGACGATACGGTCCGAGGCGATACCGCTTTCCTTGGCAGCCGCCGGGTTGGACCCCACCGCAAAGACGTTGCGCCCAGGTATGGTGCGCGTCAGCCAGAAATGCAGCAGCACGATCAGGGCGATGAACAGCACGCTGCGGAGGGTGAAGACATCGAGATAGATCTTGGCCAGCGCCAGGGAGAGCATGATGTCGGTTCCGGTCACCGGCTGGCTGTTGGTGATCCAGTGCGCGAGTGAGCGGAAGATCAGCATCGTCGCGAGCGTCAGCACGAGCGAATTCACCTTCAGGCCGACGACCAGCATGCCGTTGATGGCGCCTGCCAGGGTACCGACCAGGATGCCGGCGATCGCGGCAGGCAGGATGCCGATCTCTCGCTGCAGGATGACCGATACGATGCCGGCCAGGGCAAACACGGCGCCACCGGAGAGGTCGATCTGGCCCGATATCAAAAGCACCGTCAGGCCGACCGCGATCAGGCCGATCGTCGCCGCCCGGTCGAGACCGAGGCCGAGCGTCGATGCCGAGAGGTAGCCGGGGACCAACAGCGCGGAAATGACGAGCGTCAGGCCGAGAATGATGACGACGCGATGCTGCGAGACAAGCGAAAGAAAACGCATCACGCCACGCCCCGCTTGCGCAGCGCCGCATCCATGCCGACGGCACCGACGATCAGGATGCCGAGCACGAAACCCTGGATTGGCGTGCGCACACCGTCGAGCACCATGACGTTGGTCAGCAGTTGCACGAAGATGAGGCCGGCAATGGCCCGCGGCACCGATCCGAAGCCGCCGACGATCGACACGCCGCCGACCACCACCGCCGTGATGGCGCTGAATTCGTAGCCGCCGCCGATGAGCGGCCGCGCGCTCTGCAGCGTCAGCCCGAGCAAGCCGCCGCTGATGCCGGAAGCCAGTGCGGTGATCACGAAGGCGCCAGCCTTCACGGCCCGCACCGGAACCGCACTAGCCTCGGCGGCGCTGTAATTGCCGCCGGTGGCGAGCGTCCATCTGCCCCAGAAGGAGCGGGACAGGACGAAATGGCCGACAAGGGCGATGACCAGGAAGATCAACACCACGACCGGAATGCCGAACAGCCGGCCCTTGGCGAATTCGGCTGAGGCGGGATTGCTGCCATAGACGATGACCCCGCCGACAGCCGCCTGGACGATGCCCAGTCCGATCGTGCCAACGCCGAGCGTGGCAATGATGGGATTGATGCCGACATATCCGACCAGGCCCCCGTTGAGCAGGCCTATGAGGCCCGCGAGACCCACCGCCAGCAGGAACGCCGGCAGCGGCCCGATCATCGGCTGCAGCCCGAGCGACAGGATGGCGCCGCAGGCGATGGTGGCCGGCACCGACAGGTCGGCCAGGCCGCCGACCACGAGCACGAAGGTCATGCCGACGACGACGATGCCAACGATAGACATCGAGGTCAGGACGTTGAGCAAATTGCCTGACGTGAAGAAGGCGGGGCTGACGAGGGAGCCGTAGAGCATCACGGCGACGATGGCGAAGGCGAGCCCCGCCTTCGACAGGACATCGACAAGCCTGCTGCCACGCGTAAAGCGGTCGTTGCGGTTCACGCCACCGATCTCCATGGCCGCTTCGCTCAAGCCATCTCCTCCCCGGTGGCCAGCGCCATGATGCGCTCCTCGCTCAATTCGCTGCGCAAGAGAGGCTCGGAGGCATAGCCATCGCGCATCACCACCACGCGGTCGCAGACTCCGAGGATTTCGGGCAGTTCCGACGAGATCATCACGACCGCCATGCCGCCGGCGACGAGTTGGCCGATGATGTGGTGGATCTCGGCCTTGGCGCCGACGTCGACGCCCCGCGTCGGCTCGTCGAGGATCAAGGCCGAAGGTTTGGCGGCAAGCCATTTGGCGATGACCGCCTTCTGCTGGTTGCCGCCCGACAGAAGGCTGATGCGCCGTTCGCCGTCGGGCGGTGAAATCGAAAACTGCTTGACCGAATCCCGGGCAAGCGCGCGATCGGCGCTGCGGCTGATGCGTCCGAAACGGGTCAGGCGGCGCAGGATGGGCAGGCTGATGTTTTCCCGGACCGACATTCCAGGCACGACGCCATCGCCCTTGCGATCTTCCGGAACATAGGCAATGCCTGCCCTGACCGCCTGGGATGGCGAGTTGATCGAGACCTCGCGTCCGTTGACGCTGACCGTGCCCTCGACAAGCCGCGACAGGCCGAAGATTGCGCGGGCAACCTCGGTGCGGCCAGCGCCCACCAAGCCGGTCAAGCCCAGTATCTCGCCGGCGCGCACTTCGAAGCTGACATCGCGGAAGCGCTGTCCGTCGCTGATATGCTCCACGCGCAACACGGACTTGCCGATCGCGGCCGGACTTTTCGGGAAGACATTGCTAACTTCGCGACCGACCATCAGCCTGATCATATCGGCAGCCTTTATGCCCTTGATCGGACGCGTCTCGATCATTGAGCCATCGCGCAGCACCGTCACCTCATCGGCGATTTCGAGCACCTCCTTCAGCCGATGGCTGATGTAGACGATGGCGATGCCGTCATCGCGCATCTTGCGCAGGATCCGGAACAGCGCCGCCGTCTCATGCTCGCTGAGGCTGGATGTCGGCTCGTCCAGCACGATGATCCTCGGCTGCGCCGCATAGGCCTTGGCGATCTCGACGAGCTGCTGCTGGCTGATAGAAAGGTTGCCGAGCCGTTCACGCGGATTAATGGCCGCTCCGAGCTCGTCGAGGACGGCAGCCGCCGCCCTGACCATCTCGCGCTTGCGCAGAAAGGTCCATTTGCCGGGCATGCGGCCGAGATAGACGTTCTCGGCGACGGTCAGGTGGGGGACCAGATTGATTTCCTGGTGCACCATGCGGATGCCGAGCGCCTGGGCGTCGGCGGGCCGGCGCATGCGCACCTCGGCGTCACCGACTTTGATCGTGCCGCTGGTGGGCGCGTAGGATCCGTTGAGGATCTTCATGAGCGTCGATTTGCCGGCGCCGTTCTCACCCACGACCGCATGAACGGTGCCGAATTTCACGGCAAAATTGACGTTGGACAGAGCCTTCACGCCTGGAAAGTTCTTGCTGATGCCTCGCATATCCAAGGCGCAATCGGCGGCGACGGTCATATCTGGCTAGGTTCCTCCTGGCGGCCGGCCGGTGCGCTACATCGGCCTTCGATATGTTAGTATAATAGCGCTGCAAACGCAGTTCGGGCTTCTTCGAACAAGCTTGAATGGCCTGCGCTGTTGAAGATCCAAGCCTCAGTCCCGGACTGAATTTTCCATCGTTCATCCTCACTATTGCACTAATATAACAGTTCTGGCAAGCTGGATTCCGGCGGGTCGTCATGACGTCGTGCGTCACCGACCCCCACGCTTGTATTGGATGCGTTCCAATTGACATTCTAGTATTATCTGGCCATTTCTGGTGAACGAAGACACGGATTTGCAATGGACCTGGATCCTTCGACGCTCAATCGGGCTCTTCCGCTCCGCGATCAGATCTACCACAAGATCCGCAACCTGATCGTCGTCGGGCAGTTGAAGCCGGGAGAGGTCATCAACGAGGTCGCCATCGCGGAGGCCCTGGGGGTGTCTCGCACCCCCGTTCGCGAAGCGGTCAAGCGCATCAGCGACGAGGGCCTGGTCAAGATCCTGGCGCAGACCGGCACCTATGTTGCTCCGATCAGCCGGGCCGACCTGGAAGAAGCCTATGTCATCCGGCGGGCACTGGAGATGGAAAGCGCCCGACGCGCGGCCGCCAAGTTCACAGCGGCAGCCAGCGAATTGCTGGAAGACAACATGGCGGCGCACCGGCTTGCCATATCCCGCGGCAGATATGCCACCGCGATACAACTCGACGATGTCTTCCACCGCACCATAGCCGAGATCTGCGGCCTGCCGATGATCTGGAGAGCCGTCGACATCTCGAAGGCACAGATGGATCGCGGGCGCTATCTCGCTATCCCAAGACCGGGTTATGGCGAACAGACGATCGAGCAGCACGAGGCCATTTTCGACGCGCTGAAGCGCCACGACGCCGAGGGTGCGGCACGGGCCATGGAACATCATCTCGAGACGTCGTTCCGCAACACGCTCGAAGTCGCCGCCGACCTTCTCGGCTGAAGCCCCGCGAGCAACCAGCATGCAAAGAATGGGACTTTGTATCGGCGTGAAAGCCGAGGCGATCGCGGACTACAAGCGCGTCCACGCCGCCGTCTGGCCCGAAGTGCTCGACGTCATCAGCCGCGCCAACATCCGCAACTATTCGATCTTCCTGCGCGAACCGGAGA
>NZ_RZPI01000278.1:0-6708 GCF_003998715.1 Mesorhizobium sp. M7A.F.Ca.CA.002.15.2.1 | reverse complement strand
GATCCGCAGGATCGCCGCCGAACTCGCCCATGTCGCCTTCGAACAGACGATCGAATTGCCGATCGCCTGGACCGACTGGGCCGGGCGCCGCCACGAGACGATCAAGGGGCGGCCTGTCTCGATGCACGCCATGCGCGGCATCTCTGCCCATTCGAACGGTTTTCACACCTGCCGCGCCATCCATCTCCTTCAGGTGCTGTTGGGCACGGTGGATGTCCCCGGCGGCTTCCGCTTCAAGCCGCCCTACCCTCGATCCGCGCCGCCCGGACCGAAGCCGGCGGGCAAGACCGTCAAGCCGATGACGCCGCTCGACGGCATGCCGCTCGGCTTCGTCTGCGGGCCGGACGATTTGCTGGTCGGCGAGGCCGGCACGCCGCTTCGCATCGACAAGGCCTATTCGTGGGACGCGCCGCTGGCCGCGCACGGCCTGATGCACACCGTCATCCGCAACGCCTGGGCAGGCGATCCCTACAAGATCGACACGCTGATGATGTACATGTCGAACATGGCGTGGAATTCCTCGATGAACACCGTCGAGACCATGGCGATGCTGACCGACAGCGACGAAGCGGGCAACTACAAGATCCCTTTCATCATCTATTCCGACGCCTATTATTCCGAGACCGTGCCGTTCGCCGATCTGGTGCTGCCGGACACGACCTATCTCGAGCGCCACGACTGCATCAGCCTGCTCGACCGGCCGATCAGTCATGCCGACGGACCGGGCGACGCCATCCGCCATCCCGTCATCGAGCCCGACCGCGACGTCCGGCCGTTCCAGTCGGTGCTGATCGAACTCGGCGCCCGGCTCGGCCTGCCTGGTTTCGTCGATGAGGACGGCTCGGCCAGATACCGCGACTATGCCGACTACATCGTCAACCATGAGCGCACGCCCGGCATCGGCCCGCTCGCCGGCTGGCGCGGCAAGGATGGGACCTCGACCGGCAGGGGTGAGGCCAACCCGGACCAGTTGCAGCGCTACATCGACAATGGCGGCTTCTGGCATCATGATTTCGCGGACGACCAGCGCTATTACAAGATGGCCAACCGCTCCTATCTCGACTTCGCAGTGCAGATGGGTTTTATCCCGAAAGCCGAACCGATCGTTTTCCAGCTCTACTCGGAGCCTATGCAGCGCTTCAGGCTCGCCGCGCGTGGCCATGGCCGTGTGGTGCCGCCGAAAGGCGATCGCCAGCGCATCGAGACCTACATGGACCCGCTGCCCTTCTGGCACATGCCCTTCGAGGAAGCGGTCGTCGACCTCGAAAAATATCCGCTGCATGCGCTGACGCAGCGGCCGATGCACATGTACCACTCCTGGGGTTCGCAGAATGCGTGGCTGCGGCAGATCACCAGCCAGAACCGGCTGTTCGTGCATCACCGGACGGCAGCCGGTCTCGGCCTTGTCGATGACGACTGGGTGTGGATCGAAAGCATCAACGGCAGAGTGAAGGGGCAGATCAAGCTGATCGACGGGGTGAACGAAAGCACGGTCTGGACCTGGAACGCCATCGGCAAAAGGCGCGGCAGCTGGGGGCTGAAGGACGACGCGGCCGAGAGCAACCGCGGCTTCCTGCTCAACCATATCATCGGCGACCAGACCTCGGCCGACGCTCAGGGCAAACGCTATTCGAATTCCGATCCAGTGACGGGCCAGGCTGCGTGGTTCGACCTGCGCGTGCGCATCGTCAAATGCGCAGCCGAAGAAGCCGGGTTCACCGAGCCGCAGTTCCAGCGTTTCCTGCAGCCGCCGCATTTCGAATCCTCGCCCGACAGACTGACTTTCGGCGCCGAATTCCGCAGGGCGAGAGAGGCGACCAAATGACCTGTCTGCCAAGTCAAAGCGGCAAGAAGCTCGGCCTCGTCATCGATCTCGACACCTGCGTCGGCTGCCAGGCCTGCGTCACCGCCTGCAAGGAATGGAACACCGGCGGCCACATGGCGCCGCTGACCGACATCGATCCCTATGGCGGCCATGTCGACGGCGTCTGGTTCAACCGCGTGCACAGCTATGAGCACACCACCGAGATGGGCGGACGGACGGTGAACTTCCCGCGCTCCTGCCTGCATTGCGAGACGCCGGCCTGCGTCACCGTCTGCCCGACTGGCGCCTCCTACAAGCGGGCTTCGGACGGCATCGTGCTGATCGACGAGGACAAGTGCATCGGCTGCAAATTGTGCAGTTGGGCCTGTCCTTATGGAGCACGCGAATTCGACACCGATGTCGGGGTGATGAAGAAATGCACGCTGTGTGTCGACCGCATCTACAATGACAATCTGGCCGAAGAAGACCGCGTGCCGGCCTGCGTCGCCGCCTGCCCGACCAGCGCCCGGCATTTCGGTGATCTCGGCGATCCCCTGTCGGCGGTCTCGCAACTGGTGGCCGAGCGTGGCGGCGTCGACCTGATGCCGGAGCTCGGCTATCGCCCGACCAACAAATATTTGCCGCCGCGCGCCCACACCGCGCGCGCCGCATCGGTGGCCGCGCCGGCATTGGAACCGGTGCGGGCCGAAGGCGGTTTCCTCGGCTGGGTCGACCGCATGCTTTCGAATTGACCCATGCATCCAGCCTTCTCCGTCGTCTTCTTCACCACTGCCACCGGCGCGGGCTACGGCCTGCTCGCGCTGCTGGGCACGCTCGGAGGCTTCCAGATCATCCCACCCGATTTCTGGCTGGGCTTCATCGGCATGGGGCTGGCGCTCGGCCTGATCGTAGCCGGCCTGTTGTCCTCGACGGGTCATCTCGGCCGCCCCGAACGCGCCTGGCGGGCGTTCTCACAATGGCGCAGTTCATGGCTGTCGCGCGAAGGTGTTGCCTCGGTCATCACCTTCATTCCGGCGGGACTGTTCGGCATCGGTTGGATATTCTTCGGCAAGACCGATGGCTGGGTCGGCATCGCCGGATCTCTGGCCACCATCGGCGCAATCATCACCGTCTGCACCACCGGCATGATTTATGCGTCGCTGAAGCCGATCGCCCAATGGCATAGCCGCTTCACCCTGCCCGGCTATCTCATCTTCTCGGCAATGACCGGCAGCGTGCTGCTGAACGCGCTGCTGCAGGGCTTTGCGCTTGGTTCGAAGGTGCAGCTGGCGGCTTGCCTGCTGCTGACCTTGACCGGCTGGGGCTGGAAGCTGGCGACCTGGCGCTACAATGACCGGCTGGAGATCCCGACCACCGCCAACACCGCGACCGGGCTGGCGGGAGGTACGGTGCGGTCGCTGGAATGGCCGCATACCGAAGAGAATTACCTGCTCAAGGAAATGGGTTTCCGCATCGCGCGCAAGCATGGCGCGCGGCTGCGTCAGATCACGCAGCTTCTGGCCTTCGCGTTGCCCTTGGGGCTGCTCGCCATTGTGTTCGCCCTGCCCTGGCCGCCGGCAGCGTTGCTGTCGGTACTCGCTGCTGCAATCCAGTTCGCCGGCATGCTGGTCGAGCGCTGGCTGTTTTTTGCAGAGGCGAAGCACACGGTTACGCTTTATTACGGCAGGTAGGGCTGTTTAGCCCGGCCGCAGCATCGAGCCGGAAATGGCAAAGATGCGTTGGGCGCCCAGCATATAGGCCATCAGCGTGTCCAGCCGGAACAGCCCGGCATAGGCGCGGTCGAGAACGTTGAGCGAACCGGTATAGGCGCCGAAGGCCGGCATGATCATGCGGCCTCCGTCGCCGGCAAAGCAGCGCCGCCGCACCGAGCGGCCCTGCTGGACGATGCGGGCGCAGGGATGCAGATGGCCCGCTATTTCGCCTTCGACACGCTGCTTCGACGGCTCATGCCGGAACAGCAGCGAGCCGATGGCAAGTTCACGCACCGTCTCGCCAGGCAGGTCGGCTGGCGCTTCCGGGTCATGATTGCCGGCGACCCAGAACCATTGCCGGCCTGATATCAACGCCTCCAGCCGCTCGCGGAAGCTTGCATGCATGCGCTGGGCGCCACCGCCATCGTGAAAGCTGTCGCCCAGGCTGATGACGATAGACGGCTGGTAGTCAGCGATGACGGCCTGCAATCGCAGCAAGGTCGCGCCGGTGTCGTAGGGCGGGATCAGCGTGCCGCGGCGTGCCAGCGACGAACCCTTTTCCAGATGCAGATCGGACACGGCCAGAAGCCGCAGATCCGGAAAATAGAGCACGCCGCGCGGGTCGCAGACGGCGCGCTTGCCGGCGATGCCGACAAGATCGGCCTCGGCGATCAGCGATGTGCGCGCCAGCGAAAAATTCATTCCTCGACCATCTCCGGCCCCATGGCCTCTGCGACCAGCGTCGCCGCATCCATCAGCAATGTCTCATCGGCTTCGCCGTTCACCGGCATCTTGCCGATCTCGAGCATGATCGGCACGGCGAGCGGCGATATCTGTTCGAGTGCCTTATGCACGATTCGACCCTGGATGCGCGAGAGCATGTCGGCAAGTCTGCTGACATCGAGCAGGCCGGCCGCCGCATCGGCACGCGTCGCCTGCAGCAGGATGTGGTCCGGTTCATGGCTGCGCAGCACATCATAGATCAGGTCGGTCGAGACGGTGACCTGGCGGCCGCTCTTCTCCTGGCCAGGGTGGCGTTTCTCGATCAATCCGGAAATCAGCGCGCAGTTACGGAAGGTGCGCTTGAGAAGCCAGCTGTCGGCCAGCCAGGCTTCGAGGTCGTCGCCCAGCATGTCCTGGTCGAAAAGTGCGCTCAGCGAAGGCTTCCTGGCTTTGAACATCGCGCCCATGTCGCCCAGTGACCATATAGCCAGCGCATAATCGGTGGCGACGAAGCCGAGCGGCCTGGCTCCTGCCCTGTCGAGGCGGCGGGTGAGCAGCATGCCGAGCGTCTGGTGCGCCAGCCTGCCCTCGAACGGGTAAGCCACCAGATAGTGGCGATTGCCGCGTGGAAAGGTCTCGATCAGCAGGTCGTCGCGCTTGGGCAGCACCGATTTGTCGGCCTGGAAGCGCAGCCAGTCGGCGACCTGCTCGGGCAGCTTTTTCCATCGCTGCGGGTCATCGAGCATGATGCGGACCTGTTCGGCGAGATAGGTCGAAAGCGGAAACTTGCCGCCTCCATAATAGGGCACCTTGGCATCGCTGCCCGGCGCGTTCGACACGAAGCATTCATTCTCGCGGATGCCCTCGAAGCGCAGCACCTTGCCGGCGAACATGAACGTGTCGCCATGCGTCAACGTTTCGAGGAAGGCCTCCTCGATCTTGCCGAGGACCCGGCCGCCACGCGAAGCCGCGCCTTTGCTGCCGGCCTGCACATATCGAACATTCAGCGCCGGCACCTCGATGATGGTGCCGACATTCAGCCTGTATTGCTGGGCGACGCGCGGATTGGACACCCGCCACAACCCGTCCTTGTTCAAACGGATGCGGGCATAGCGCTCGTAGTTCTTGAGCGCATAGCCGCCGGTGGCAACGAAGTCGATGACGCGGTCGA
The DNA here is from genome assembly GCF_003998715.1 of Mesorhizobium sp. M7A.F.Ca.CA.002.15.2.1. Taxonomy (NCBI): domain Bacteria; kingdom Pseudomonadati; phylum Pseudomonadota; class Alphaproteobacteria; order Hyphomicrobiales; family Phyllobacteriaceae; genus Mesorhizobium; species Mesorhizobium sp. M7A.F.Ca.CA.002.15.2.1. The sequence continues at coordinate 1,298 of NZ_RZPI01000278.1, read as the reverse complement.
ATGTCGGCCGGTCGAGGCTGACATAGGGTGCTGCCGTTCGCACCTCCTCGTACAGGTCATCGGCACGGAACGGCGCGCCGCAGGCGCAGCCGAGCACATGCTGGGCCAGCACATCGAGCCCGCCATTGATCAACGGAGGCGTGTCCTGCGCGCCTAGATAGTTCGCGTCGAGGGCGGCCCGGCATTCCAGCACCTCAAAGCGGTTGGCGGGGATGAGGATCGCCTTGGACGGCTCGTCCATGCGGTGGTTGGCACGGCCGATGCGCTGTGCCAGTCGGCTCGCCCCCTTTGGCGCGCCGACATGCACCACCAGATCGACATCGCCCCAGTCGATGCCGAGATCGAGAGTCGAGGTGGCGACGATGGCGCGCAGCGCGTTTTCGCCCATCGCCTTCTCGACCCGCCGGCGCTGGGCGACGTCGAGCGAACCGTGATGCAGCGCGATCGGCAACGTGTCCTCGTTGACCCGCCACAATTCCTGGAACAGCAGCTCCGCCTGGCTGCGCGTGTTGACGAACAGCAGGGTCGTCTTGTGGCGCTTGATTTCGCGATAGATTTCCGGCGTGGCGTAGCGCGCAGAATGTCCCGCCCATGGCACGCGCTCTTCGGAGTCGAGGATGGAAATCTCCGGTTTCGCACCCCCGGTGACGACGATCAGTTCGGCCATGTCATGGCCTGTCGAACCCTTGGGTGGATTCTGGCTGACCAGCCAGCGCCGCAACTCGTCAGGTTCGGCCACCGTCGCCGATAGCCCGATGGTTTGCAGACCAGGGACAAAGCTGCGCAACCGTGCCAGGCCGAGCGCGAGCAGATGCCCGCGTTTCGATGTCACCAGCGAATGCAGTTCGTCGAGCACGACGTAGCGCAGATCTTCGAAGAAGCGTCTGGCATCGCCGGCCGCAATCAGCAGCGCCAGTTGTTCGGGCGTGGTCAGCAGGATATCGGGCGGCACCAGTTTCTGGCGCTGGCGCTTGTGCGCCGGCGTGTCGCCGGTGCGCGTCTCGATGGTGACGGGCAGCCCGATCTCTTCCACCGGTTTGCCGAGATTACGCTCGATATCGACGGCAAGCGCCTTCAACGGCGAGATGTAGAGCGTGTGGATACCGCGCTGCGCCTGGCCCGGCTTTCTCTTTGGCCGGTTGGCCAGTTCGGTCAGCGAAGGCAGGAAGCCGGCCAGCGTCTTGCCGGCACCGGTCGGCGCGATCAGCAGGACCGACTGACCGGCCTGGGCCTTCGCCAGAAGTTCGATCTGATGGGCGCGCGGCGACCAGCCTTTCTCGCCAAACCATCTGAGGAAT
>NZ_RZPI01000277.1:0-6715 GCF_003998715.1 Mesorhizobium sp. M7A.F.Ca.CA.002.15.2.1 | reverse complement strand
GTTGAGGATACGGCGCTGGTCGGCGCCGAGACAGGCGACGAACGCCGCAGCCTGCGCCGACGCCTCCGCCAATGCCTTTGCCGGTCCGCCGAAAAGGCCGGGAATGAGCGGCGCATGCGCCTCGTAGGCCATGACGCCTTCGCAATGCAGCCGGGCCGGCAACGCGCTCAACGCCTTCGACAAGGCCGCGGGATCAGCAAAGCCGCCGCGATGCAGCCCGACATCGATCTCGAAAGCGATGCGCAGGCCGATGCCGAGTTCGTCAGCGAGAGCACCGTATTCCGCCAGTCTCTCCTCGCTGTCGATCAGCCAGCAGACACGCGACCAGTCGGCATCACCCTTCACCAGCGCAGCCCTTGCCGCACCGATCGGCATCGGCTTGCCGTAGAGCAGATCGGCATCCGGAAACGCCTTCAGCACCGCCTCGCTGATCGGCGGGTGGAAGGTCATGAAGCGCTCATGGCGAAGCGCCTTGCCTATATGCGCAAGCAGCGGCAGGCAGGCGAGCGATTTGTCGACCAGCCGCACGGCCAGGCCGGGATCCAGCCTCCCTTTTACCAGGGCAATGTTTCCGTCCAGCCGATCGCGGTCGAGCAGCAGGCAGGGTCGGAAGATGCCGGCGGTCTTCAGCGCATCCGAGAGGGTGGAAAAATAGGTGCTCATCATTCGATGCCGAACAGGCCGGCCATGTAGGGCGACACGAAGCGGTTTTCCGGATCGATGTCGCGGCGCGCCGCCATGGCATCGTCCCAGCGCGGGTAGAGCTTTTTCAGCTCCGCCGCTTTCAGGCTGTGCATCTTGCCCCAATGCGGCCGGCCGCCATATCTGCGGAAGATCGGCTCTGCCGCCCGCATGAACGGCAAAGGATCGTTCGCGGCGTCATGGTGGATGGCGATGGAGCAGGTCAGCCTGTTGTAGAATGGCGAAAGCCAGAACTGGTCCGGCGCGACCGAGCGCACCTCCATCGGGAAATAGACCTCGGGAAAGCGCTTCTCGGTCAGCTCGATGATCTCGGCCAGCGCCTTCGGCCCTTCCTCGAACGGCAAATGATATTCCATCTCGTTGAACTTGGTCTGCCGGTCGCTGGCATAGACGTTGAGCCAGTCCTGCACGTAGTCCTCGGCGGGAAATTTGGCGGCCGCCGATCGGATCAGGCGGCCACGCAGCGATGGCAGCCAGGCAAGTGAAGTGCGCAGCCTGCGCAGTGTCCTCAAACCCGCCTCGTCCTCTTCCGGCGGCCGCGTGGTGGGTGCGGCATCGCTGAAATCGCTGGCGATGAACTGCGCATAGCCGGAAAACGGAATGTAGTAGAATTCGGCCGAGCGATGCGCGGCCTTCATCGCCTCGAAATCACGCAGCATCTCGGTGATCGGCAGCACATATTTGCGGCGGCGCAACCGGTAGGTCGCGATGTTGTTCAGCGTCACTTCGGTGAGCACGCCGAAAGCGCCGAGCGCAACACCGATGGCGTGGATCATGTCCCGATCCCCTGCCCGCTTGAAGTCGCGGACCTTGCCAAGGCCGTCGACGATCTGCACCGTCTCCAGCTGCGTGTGATAGGCGCCGAGCGTCGGCCCAGAGCCGTGCGTGGCTGTGCCCAGCGCGCCGCCGATCGCCTGGCGGTCGATATCGCCCATGTTGGGCAGGCCCTGGCCAATTCCTTGCAGGATGTGCATGAGCGGGCCGAGCCGGGTCCCTGCCCGCACCCGCGCCTGATGTTTTTGCGCGTCGTGCGAGACCAGCCCTTCCAGTCTCTCCAGGGACAGGATCGTGCCCTGCGATTTCACCAGCGGTGTGAAGGAATGACCGGCGCCGGCAACGCGCACCGGGCCGGGCGCGGTCCGGACGAGATCACCGAGTTCACCGGCATCGCCGGGGCTGGCGATCAGCTTGGGCTCGGCACTTACGAAGCCCGACCAGTTGCTCCAAGTGTTCGACATGGCGCTCCCCGCTCAGGCAACCGCACGACGGCGACGTGACACAAGAACGAAGAGACCGAGCAGCGCCACGCTTGCCACCGCGCTGGCGGCGGCGAATTCCGGCACCGGCCGGAAATCCTTGCCATCGATGAGCAGCGACGCCGCAATCGGCCCGATCGCCAGGCCGAACAGCTGGGCTGCCGGCACCAGCAGCACAGCGGTGCGCGTCTCGTCGGCGGTGATCGCCAGACGGATCTGGTAGGGCACGATGAACAGCAGGATAAAGCCCATGGCCAGGGCAGCGACCCAGAACGTCGTCAGGCCGGGGCTGCTGGCAAGAACCAGGGAACTGACAAGCGCCACGACGCCGATCGCCGCGATGGCAAGGCGATAATCGATGCGCGCCTCGAACGCGGTCGCCGTCATCGCCCCCAGGACCTGCACCGCGAGGCTGGCCGAGACGATCAGGCCGACGGTGCGGCCATCGATGCCGTATTGCGCGCCTAGCGGCTCCAGAAAAGCCCAGACCGCGCCGAAGAACATGAAGTAGCAGAAGACCGACAGCAGCGCGGTCATCGAGGGAACCGTCAGCACATTGGCCAGATTCTCTTCCTTGGGCAGGTCGGCATAGTCACCGGGCACGGTGAAAGCGACCGCCAGCGACACGACGCAGACGACGGCAAGAACGATGAAGCCACCCGCCGACCCTGCGGCCGGGATGACATAGAGCGCCAGCAACAGGGCGAGCGCGCATTGCGCCAGCGTCTGCATGGTGACGAAATAGCCGCCGATGCGCTCGGCACGCCGCGAGCGGGCGATCAGTTCGGTGGCGATGGCGACCAGACCGCCCTCGGCGAGCCCGGCAAGGGCGCGGGCCGCAATCAGCATGTTGGCGCTCGCGGCATAGGCCGTCCACACATTGGCCAGCGCCAGCAGCAGCAGAAGGACGGCACTTTTCCAGCGCATATTGTGGGCCGAAAGCAGCATCGCCACGACGGCCGAACCGATGGCAATGGCGATCATCTCGGCGGTGGCGACCAGCGCCAGTTCGTCGCCGCTGACATGGCCTTCGGTGTAGAGAGCTCCGAGCAGCACCGGCTGCAGGCCGAGGATGAGCAGGCCGACCGAACCGATCCACAGGGCCGAGGCGAGCTGCCAGCCGGTCGGATTGCCGACCAGCCAGTCGCCACTGCCTGCGTGGCCGATATCTGTCGAAGCCAAAGGCGCCTCCCCAACGTCCTTGCCGCGCGGCAAAAAAGCTGACAACCTGTCAGTATTTCAGAAACTGATACTTGATCATATTTCTTGTCAACCGGAATCTAAAAACCGTGCGAAAGATCGGTGCATGACGGAATTGAAGAGAATGGCGACCGAGCCGAGGCGCAAGCCCAAGCAGGAACGCAGCCGCGAGCGCATCGACGCGATCCTGTCGACGACCATGCGGCTGATCGGGGAAAAGGGTATCGACGCCGTCACTATGAAGGAGGTCGGCATGCTGGCGGGCGGGCCAATCGCCACCGTCTACCACTACTTTCCCAACAAATCGGCGATCCTGGCGATGCTCTATGAGCGGTTTTCAGAGGTCAGCCGGGCACGGCTGACGACGATCATCGCCGAAATCCACGAGGCGAAAGATGTCATCGTGGCCGCTGACCGGCTGCTCGATGATTATCTCAGCCGTGTCGCCGGCGATCCGGCCATCCAGGATCTGCAGAACGCCATCCAGGCCGACAAGGCGCTCAAGAACCTCGACCTCGCCGAAACGCGGCACCAAGCCAAAATGTTCTGCGACCATGTCATCGCCTTGCTGGAGCCCGAGAGGCGCGAGCAGTTCGAACGCATGGTTCTGCTGATCTTCCAGCTCGCCGGCGGCGTGGTGCGCCTGGCGCTTGCCGAGGGCGAAGCGGAAAGCCGCCGGACCATCGAGGATTACCGGTCTATCATTCACACGCAGCTGCGGCTGTTCCTCTAGAGCCGCGCCTATTTCGCCCGATGGACGAGGCCTTCGAAGCCGTGTGTCAGATCCGAAGCGCCGGCCGCGAACATCTTGACGAGATTTTGCGGACGGCCGGGAGTCTTGTTCGCATCGAGGAGGATGGCCCTGCCCTCATGCATGACGAAATCGAATTTTCCATAGTCGAAGCCGAGTTCACGCCGGCGCTCACGCAGTTCGTCGGGCACCGGGACGGGCTCGCGCCGGATCGTCTCCGATGCCTTGACCAGGCCGTTCGGGGAGACGTAGCGGGTGCAGCGCTCTCGCTCTCCGCAAAACACCCAGAAACGAACAGCAAAACCGTCGGGTTCTCTCTCCGGAATGAACTTTTCCACGACGAGATCGTCGCAATCAAAGACGCCGTCTGGAACGTCGCCGAGAGATCCGTGGATCTCATAGGGGTGCAAGATTGGCAAATGCGGAAACGGCGGCTGTTTGCCCGCGCGCTCGGATCGCCGGTTGAGGAGCGTCTCCGGGATTCCCCGATTGTTGAGATTGCTTTTGACGATCACCTGACCTTGCCAGCTGTCGGTTTTGTCGATCAATGCACCACTGATCCGCCGTTTGGATATGTCGGCGGCGCCGATGTTGAGGCAGAATGCAAAACACCGGGCATAGTCGACATAGTCCGTTGGCGTCACCGTGGCATCGACATGCAATACCGCCATATCGGCGCTGACCGGCTTCGACAGGCCTTGCTGAACCCGAACCGAATGGCCGCGCCTTTTCAATTCCGCAAGAATGTCGAACAGCATGTATGGGCTGCTCCTGCGCAGCAGAATATCGCGCCTGCCCAGGAACCTGTCATGCTCATGCGTTATCACGGCGATACGCGCCACTATCCACCTCCTGGACTGTCTGTAGATGCCTTGAAATGTCTTGGCTTGTCCAACGACCTCTATTAAGCCCCGGTGATATCCAAAATCCAGGCGTGCAGGGGGCCAATGGAATTGCATGACAAATCATTGGGACGATTACCACCGCCATTGGAAACTTCTGGAAGCGCCGCTCCGGCCGACAGCGGAAACCGTCGCTATATTCGATCGCGAACTTGATCTCGGAAATGCCGATGTCCTTCTCTTGGGGGTTACCCCGGAATTGGCAGTTCTGGGCAAGTCGATGTTGGCGGTCGACCAGTCGGCGGCCATGATTTCCGGCGTATGGGCTGGCGACGACGGCTCGCGACGGGCAATCGCCGGCAACTGGCTTAACCTGCCCGTGGACCGCGCAAGCATCGACGCCGTCATCGGCGACGGATGCCTGTCGGCGGTCGCTTCCCAGGCGGCGCGCAGTTCGTTGTTTGGCGAGGTCGCCAGGGTGCTGAAGCCTGGCAGGCGCGCAGCGATCCGCGTCTTCGCACGACCGGAAACGGCGGACGATCTGTGCGGCATCGAAGCTCTGGTTCTGGCCGGCGGGATCGAGAATTTCCACGCGCTCAAATGGCGGATTGCGATGGCGTGTACGACCGACGACCGCGATTTTACCATCAAGGTGGCAACGATCCGCGATGCATTCGGCAGACTGTTTCCGGACCGCGAAGCTCTTGCCGCGCGAACAGGATGGAGCATGAGCTCGATCAACACGATCGACGTCTATGCAGGCTCGGACATAAGCTACAGCTTCGCGACGCTGGCCACGCTGACCAACGAGGCAGCCAACTGGTTCGGCGACGTGCGCGTCGTGCCGAGCGGAAGCTATCCGCTGGCGGAACGGTGCCCGCTTCTGGTGCTCGGTTCGGCCAGGCACCGGTAAGTTCATCATCATGCGCCAAGAGGCGCTCCGAGCGCCTTGACTCCGGCGCGCCGCCAGCCTATTTCAGCGCCACGTTAGCACTCGCCTTTGGTGAGTGCTAACCACATGTCCGGCGCCGCCGGATGGAGGAACTGTTTCTCACCGTTCTCATCGAGGAAGAAAAAATGGCAAAGTCGAAGTTCCGCCCGCTTCATGACCGCGTGGTCGTTCGCCGGGTCGAATCCGAATCCAAGACCGCTGGCGGGATCATCATCCCCGACACGGCAAAGGAAAAGCCGCAGGAAGGCGAGATCATCGCTGTCGGCTCCGGCGCTCGTGACGAAGCTGGCAAGCTGGTCCCGCTGGACGTCAAGGCCGGCGACCGCATCCTGTTCGGCAAGTGGTCGGGCACCGAAGTCAAGCTCAATGGCGAAGACCTTCTGATCATGAAGGAATCCGACATCATGGGCATCATCGGCTGATATCAGGCCTTTCCGTCAACTGAATTCCCGGGCTCGATCAAAGCCCCTGCCAGGAGCTAAAAATGGCTGCCAAAGACGTAAAATTCTCCCGTGATGCCCGCGAGCGCATGCTGCGCGGCGTCAACATCCTCGCCGACGCGGTGAAGGTCACGCTCGGCCCCAAGGGCCGCAACGTCGTCATCGACAAGTCGTTCGGCGCCCCGCGCATCACCAAGGACGGCGTCACCGTCGCCAAGGAAATCGAGCTTGAAGACAAGTTCGAGAACATGGGCGCGCAGATGGTCCGCGAAGTTGCTTCGAAGACCAACGACATCGCCGGCGACGGCACCACGACCGCGACCGTTCTGGCGCAGTCGATCGTCCAGGAAGGCCACAAGGCCGTTGCCGCCGGCATGAACCCGATGGACCTGAAGCGCGGCATCGATCTGGCCGTGACCGAAGTCGTCTCGGCGCTCGGCAAGGCTGCCAAGAAGATCAAGACCTCCGAGGAAGTTGCCCAGGTCGGCACGATCTCGGCCAATGGCGACGAGTCGGTCGGCAAGATGATCGCGGAAGCGATGCAGAAGGTCGGCAACGAAGGCGTCATCACG
>NZ_RZPI01000276.1:0-6756 GCF_003998715.1 Mesorhizobium sp. M7A.F.Ca.CA.002.15.2.1 | reverse complement strand
GAGACAGCTTCTGTTTCGGGTGCGGCCGCACGCGCGAGGAAATCGGCGCCTGGATCGGGATGACGCCGGAAACGCGCCGCAGCGTCATGGCTGAATTGCCGGCCCGGCTGGAAACGGTCGAGCGCCGGCCGCGCCGGGAAACGCGCCGCACCCGCATGGCGCGCGAACGCGACGCGCTGTCGTGAGGTGCGGATGAGCCGGTTGTTCTGGATATTGATGGCCGCGATCGGGGTGGGAGCAGTCCTGCTCATGCTCAACGATTCCGCCGGCAGCACCCTCGGCGTGGAGAACAACGATTTCAGCCGGCTGATCTGGCTCGGCGCCTTTGGCGCCCTTATCGGCGCCGGCCTGCTTCGCTCGGGCCGACCCCTGGGCGCCATGGCCCGCAACTTAGGCGCCTGGGCGGCCATCGCGCTCGCGCTGATCGCCGGCTATCAGTACCGCTATGAGCTGCAGGATGTCGCCAGCCGGGTGACCGCGGGCCTTGTTCCCGGCAGTCCGCTTGCGCTTGGCGTCGAGGACGGCCACGCCACGGTGACGCTCGACAAGGCGGACAACGGCCATTTCGAAGCGCGCATCCTGGTCAACGGCAACCCGGTCCGGGCCGTGGTGGATACCGGCGCGACCAGCACCGTGCTGACGTCCGAAGACGCACAAGCCGCCGGATTCAATCCAGCGGCGCTCAACTACACCATACCGGTTTCGACCGCCAACGGCATGGCACGCGCCGCGGCCGTGAAAACCGATCAGATTGCGATCGGCGGCATCACGCGCAGGGATATGTCGGTGATGATCGCCGCACCCGGCATGCTCAGCCAGAGCCTGCTCGGCATGAACTTCATCGGTTCATTGTCGGGTTTTGACGTGCGCGGCGACCGCATGATCCTCAGGGACTGATCCCTGAATCTCAAGCCGCTTCGGCTGCCGCTCCGCCGAGCTCGACGGCCGCGAAAGCCGCCTTCAGCACGTCCGGGCCGGCGCCGGGTTTTGTCGCGTCGGTGGACAGGATCTGCCGGTAGCGGCGCGCGCCGGGCAAGCCATGGAACAGTCCGACCATGTGGCGGGTGACATGTCCAAGCCGCCCACCCAGCTCGATATGACGTGCCGCATAGTCCGCCATTGTATCGATCAGCGCGGCGAAATCGAACGGCTCGGACTGGACGCCGTAGAAAGCGGCATCGACGCCAGCCAGAATGCCGGGTGTGTGGTAGGCGGCGCGGCCAAGCATGGCGCCATCGACATGGTCGAGATGCGCCAACGCCTCTTCGATCGTCTGAATGCCGCCATTGATGCCAATGAATTCGTTAGGTTTTCTAGCCTTCAACCGATAAACTCTGTTGTAATCGAGCGGCGGGATGTCACGGTTTTCCTTGGGGCTCAGCCCTTCCAGCCACGCCTTGCGCGCATGCACCCACAATGCGTCGGCGCCGGCGTCGAAAACCCCATCCGCCAGCGCATCGAGGGCCGGCTCCGGATCCTGCTCGTCGACGCCGATGCGGCATTTGACGGTCACGGGAATTGTCACCGCCGCCTTCATCGCCGCGACACAGCCGGCAACGAGGTCCGGCACCTTCATCAGGCAGGCGCCGAACGTGCCCGACTGGACGCGGTCTGACGGACAGCCGACATTGAGGTTGATCTCGTCATAGCCAAAGGCCTCGCCGATGCGCGCCGCCTCGGCAAGTTTTTCGCGATCCGAGCCGCCGAGCTGCAGCGCGACCGGATGTTCTGACGCATCGAAGCCGAGCAGACGCTCGCGTGCGCCATGGATGACGGCGTCGGCCACCACCATCTCGGTGTAAAGCAGCGCATGGCTCGTCAGCTGACGGTGGAAGAACCGGCAATGCCGGTCCGTCCAGTCCATCATGGGCGCTATGGCTACCCTTAACCTTTGATAATCTTGCATGTTTCGTAACTTCAACAGGTTGGATCGCGTCGTACGGGCTCTATCACGCGCCATGATAGGCCCAAGCCGCAAATCGGCGGATGACTGGCCGGCGCCACGGCGTGGGGCGTCGAATACCTCAATCGCAGGGTAGCGTATAGGTCGACCTGGCCGGAATTGCCAACGCGTCGTCTGCTTTCGATGCCTGGGCGGAGGACGGAACCCTCCAGCTTCGTATGACGGTGTCTGCGCCAACGATGTGGCTAGGAACTGGGAAGGCCAGCCCTCGACAGCATCTCAAGGAACCGGGAATGATGATGATCCTTTACATAGCGCGGCACAAAGCCAGGGCAGACGTTGCTCAGATTGAGATGCGGAAGTTGTGACAGGCAATGGTGGATGGCCCGGGACGCTTCTTCGTTATTTCCGGTGGCCGATGCGGTCGCGGCCCAATAAAGGGCGCCGCGAACGAAGCCAGGCTTTGTCCTGACTACTTTGCGGGCGGCTTCGAGCGCCCGCTGGTTGTCTCCGCCAGCGAAGAGCGCCACAACCAGGCCGTGGTGGCGCCAGAAGTCGATGACATCGTGCGTTCCGAGCCGGATTGCTTCGTTGGCCTCACGCACCGCTTCGTCGACCTGTCCGCGCAACGCAAAGAGCATCGAAATATCGCCGTGGCCAGTTGGGTAGCTTGGGTTGAGGCTGATCGCGTGGCGGCATTCGGCGATCGCCTCGTCGATGCGACCGCAACTTTCGAGAGCGAACGACAGAATACATCGGGCAATTTCATCGTCCGGTACCGCCCGTACTGCGGCTTCCGCAAGCTCGACCGCACGCTCGATCACCCCACGCCCCCGAGGCAGCGCACCAAACGCCACGCCCATGGATATCACGATCGAGAGCGTCCGCTTTGCACGGGCATTGTCGGGACCTATCGAGAAGGCCCTCTCGGCAAGCTCTATCCCGACCAAAAGTGAGTCCCGAGTCATCTCAAAATATTTCATGAGGGCTTCGTTCACCAGCCTGCGCACTTCAGGGATCCCTGGCGGGCTTTTGTCTCGAACCTTCCAGTTGGTCAGTTGAAGTTCGAGGATCACGGCAAGAACAACAGATTGTGCGATCCTGTCCTGGAATTCGAGCGCGTTCTCGGAGTGGCCGTCGAACTTCTGGGCCCAGACGTGGTGGCCGCCGGCGGCATCGACGAGCTGGACATTCACCCTCAACCCATTGCCGGATCTCTGGACGCTGCCGCTGAGCATATATCGCGCCCGGAGTATCCCTGGTGTCTTGGCTTCTTCGCCTGGGCCGCTCTTCTCGGACGGAAGCGCGGCGAGCACGACATAGTCGGCCACTCCGGAGAGGGCTGTCGTGATGTCCTGGACAAGTCCCTTGGCGAAAAAGTCGTCGCCTTGCTTTCCGGTCAGATTAACGAAGTCGGCAACGCTGATGGACGGACGCCCAAGGCGCTGGCTGGACGGAACACCATTTGTCGACTGCACATTTGAAGCGTCGTCGGCGGCAAGCAACAGAGATTGCCAAAGCGCCCGCGTTTCAGGGCCGGCTTCGACGCCGAACTCCTTCTTCAGCATGCTTCTGCAAGCTTCGTATGTCCTGATTGCCCTGTCGCGTTGGCCACATGCGAGCAGCAATTCCATCTTGAGCCGATAGGATTCTTCCCGTGTCGGTTCCATGGTCAGAATACGATCGGCCAGGATCAGCCCGGCATCGGGGTCGACGAGACGGGCCAGTTTTTCGAAGGACTCAAGCGCGCGGCCGAGCAGCCTGTCGCGTTCCGATGTGATCCAGTCATCGAACGCATTGCTTCCCAGATAAAGCCCGTCGAGGAAGGGCCCGGTGTAGTTCGCCAAGGCCTTCGCCAGCTCCTGGGCGGAACGGGCCGAGAGACCCGTTTCGAACTTCTCCACGTCGACTTGAACCAGCTCTGGCCTCAGGGCGATCAACTCACCGCTGGAATGGATGAGATCCACCCCCTCTCGCGCCAGATCCTGGCGCAGGACACTGAGGGCCTGCCGAAGGCTGTTGCGCGAATGTTCAGCGTCGCTGTCGCCCCATAGGAGGTCAGCCAGCCTCTCCCGCGTCGCCGCCATGCCCGGACACCGGGCCAGATAGGCGATGATTGCCGGCCCTCGTTTCCCGGTCAGCCGAAGCGGGCCGGCCGTTTCATTTTCAATCCGGAAACCGCCGAAGAGTGAGATTCTATTTGCAGCGCCGCTGTCCTCACTTTGCATTTGCTATCCCAGCCTGACGAAATCCTAACTCAAAACTAACGCTTCGCAACAGTCGGCCTTCGCGCTCAAGCGCTGCCGTAACGGCAGGCTGTTTAGGCTTTGCTAAATTAAGGCGACCAAGTCAACGAAAGGCTTGGTTCGAGGGGGGCGCGTGTCCAGGACAAGAGCCAATTTGCTGCTGCTGTTTGCAGCCGCTTTGTGGGGCTTCGGCAATGTCTCGCAAAAGATGGTGCTTGTGCATCTCGACGCGCTGAGTGCTGTGGGTCTGCGATGCCTGATCGGCGGGCTGCTTGTGCTGCCCTTTGTCTTCATGGAGAAGCGGCTTCCGCTCGGGCCGGACTATTTTTCCAGCTTGGCCAAGGTGGGCGCGCTGTTTGCCATCTCCATCACGCTCCAGCAGCTTTGCTATCTCGGGGCCTCCGTCACCAATGCGAGCTTCCTGGTAAGCACGGCAACGGTAATGACACCGCTGGCCGCCTGGTTTCTCGTAGGCGAACGTCCGACAGCGAGTCTTACAATCGCCGCCGGATTGACCCTTGTTGGAGCCCTGCTGTTGTCGGATGGGATAGCCGGGTTCAGCAGTGGCGATCTTACCGCTGTCCTCTCGGCTGCCTGCTATGCGCTCTGGGCAGTCGAGCTGGGCCGGCACATGCAGGTGCATGCGCGGCCGTTCACCGCTGCCGCGACACAGTTCTTCGGCGCCGCAGCCTTCGCCCTGCCGCTCGGTGCAATGCAAGGCAATCTGTCGCTGGCCGCCGCATCCGCAGCCGGCCCGGAACTGGCCATCCTCGGCGTGTTCTCCACTGCGATTGCCTTCGGCATACAGACGGTTGCCCTCCGCTTTACGCCGGCCAGCCACGCCGCCGTGATCGTCAGCGCAGAAAGCGTTTTCGGGGCGCTGGGCGCGGCAATCTTTCTCGGCGAGCGGAGCTCGTCCGCGAGCGTCTTGGGTGCCGGCATCATCCTGGGTGCGATCCTGTCCGTTGCAATGTCGAACCGAGCGCTGCAGGCACGCACGTCCTTGCGAACCGCTTCGGTTCAATCCTTCGACGCGGCCCCTGCCTTTGCAACTGCGTCCGCAAATCGGGCGGGCGATCGTCATCCCAACAATTCAGGTCCAGTGGAGGAATGTGATGGCCCTTGCCGGTGATGCGAAACGTATTCCAGACCCGGCCGGACTTGTCGCGGGGGCGCAGTGATGGATGCGCGGACAATCCTTCTTCCGGTCGCACATTTGGTATCGGCGCTTCGCGCCCGCATGAAGGGACCGGGTGGCTACTACAACAGCGGCAATGCGCTCGGCCTCATTGTCGGTCTGGCGATCCAGATTGCCACCGCGCCGGTCGGCTTGCATGAGGGAAGCAGCGTCACCATGGCGGTGATCGAATATTTCGCTGGCAGCCATGGCACTGTTGCGCTGACCTTGACCACCCTGGTCTTCTTCTGGGGCGGCGAGGCCTATCACCGGGCCTGGGCAAGGCCGGATGCTCCCGATCCCGCCCTCAACCGTCTAGGCGACTTCCTGTCGGGCCTGGGTGCGATCGGGCTCGGCATTGCCCTGTTGCTGCTCGGCGATCCATTGCTTGCGGCGACCTCCGGCCTGCTGCATGCGCTGGGCAAATTCGGCAGCACCTTCCACAGGCCCGGCACGCCAATTCCGATCTGGCCGGCCGCTTGGCCCGATCCGTTCCGCAGTGCGGTGCTCGCCAGCCGGTTGCCGGCAATGCTGGCGACGACAGTGGCCCTCGCCCGCGCTTTGCCTGAGGTCTGGTGGAGCGGCTCCTTCGCGGCCCTCGCCATGCCACTGACCTTGCTCGGCTGTTATCTCTTGTGGACCAAGGCCGATCTGCTGCTCTTCGGCGTGGGCACCAAGGCCACCCGCCAGATTTCCACATGTTGAACCCGCTTTTTGAAACGACCGGATGTCGAGATGGAGAATGACATGTTTGGCAGTGTGTATCATCAGGACGCCGGCCCCCCATCCTTTCGCAAACTGGTGCGGGCGACAGGCTGGGGCAGTCTCCTGACGCCGGCCGGTTCAATCTCGAGAGTGACAGGAATACTTGCAGCTTCGCTGTTTTGGGGGGCCTCGGCCCATGCCGCGAACGTTGACGTCGCCATCGTGTTCGCGGTCGACTTTTCGTCATCCATCGATCCGAAGATCGCCGATATGCAACGCGAGGGACATGCCGCGGCACTCACCTCGCCAGAGATCATCGCCGCCATCAGCCGGAATTATATTGGTTGCATCGGCGTTGCCTATTTTGAGTGGTCGAGCCCCGGACACGCGCGCGTCGTGCTGCCGTGGACAAGCATCTGCGGACTGGAAGATGCCGAAGCGGCGGCTGCGGTGATCAGCAGGAAAGGCGATACCGGCTTCATCCGCAGAGGGCGTGGCGGAACATCCGTCTCCTCGGCTATCGACATCGGCAGTCTCCTGCTCGACCAGTTCCCGGGAAAGGCCGCAAAGAAAGTCATCGATATCTCCTCCAATGGCGAGAACAACGACGGGCTTCCCGTCCAGCCGAGCAGGTCGAACGCCATAGCCAAGGGATATACGATCAATGCCATCGCCATCCCGACGGAGGATGAGAATCCCGACCAACCTCTGGCATCCTATTTTGC
>NZ_RZPI01000275.1:0-6844 GCF_003998715.1 Mesorhizobium sp. M7A.F.Ca.CA.002.15.2.1 | reverse complement strand
TCCTCGATCAGAGCAGTTCACCGTTTCACGGAAACGGCGAACCGCTCTAACTCATTGTCTTGGCGCAATTCCGGGCGGAAAACCGTTTCACACTTTTCCTGGAATTGCTCTTAAGTCCGTTCAAGCCTTGTTCTTGTTGTAGACGTCGAAGATCACGGCGCCGAGCAGCACCAGGCCTTTGACCACCTGCTGCCAGTCGACATTGACGCCCATGATCGACATGCCGTTGTTCATCACGCCCATGATGAAGCCGCCGACCACCGCGCCGATGACCTGACCGACGCCGCCCATCGCCGAGGCGCCGCCGATGAAGACGGCGGCGATGACGTCGAGCTCGCTGCCGAGGCCCGCGGCCGGCACCGCCTGTCCCAGTCGCGCCGCGATGATCAGGCCGCCGAGCGCCGACAGCACGCCCATATTGATGAACACCATCAGCGTCAGCCGCTCGGTGTTGATGCCTGACAGCTGCGCGGCCTTGGCATTGCCGCCCATGGCGTAGATACGGCGGCCGATGGTCATGCGCTTGGTGACGAAGACGAACAGCGAGATCAGCACGCCCATGACGAGCAGCACGACCGGCAGGCCTCTGTAGCTGGCGAACTCATAGACCAGGAACAGCGCCAGGGCGCTGGCGACCAGCGTCTTGACGACGAACAGGGCAAAGGGCTCGGCCTCATAGCCATGGCGTTCGCGCTTGCGACGCGTCCTCACCCCGAAATAGGCATAGGCCAGCACGGCGATCAGGCCCAGCACGATCGTCGTCATGTGCAGCGTCAGGCCGCTGCCCATGATGGTCTTGCCGGCCGCGTTCACCGTCGGCGGGATCAGCGTCAGCGGGCCGATGACATCCGGGATGAAGCCCGAGCTGAGCATTTTGAAGTCGTCGGGAAGCGGACCGACCGAGGATCCGCCGCCCAGCAGCGCCTGGCAGATGCCGCGGAAGATCAGCATGCCGGCCAGTGTCACGATGAAGCTCGGTATTCTGTGATAGGCGATCCAGTAGCCTTGCGCCGCCCCGATCAGGCCGCCCACGACGAGGCAGATGATCGAAACCACCAGCGGATTGCTGAGCGGTCCAAGTTGCCAGATGACCATCATGTTTGCCGCCAGCGCGCCGATGAAACCGGCGACCGATCCGACGCTGAGGTCGATATAGCCGGAAACGATCACCAGCAGCATGCCCAGCGCCATCACGATGATGAACGAGTTCTGCTGCACCAGGTTGCTCAGGTTCACCGGCTTGAACAGCGTTCCCGACGTGGTGAACTGGAAAAACAGCATGATGACGATCAGCGCGATGATCAGGCCGTATTCGCGCAGGTTCGTGGCCAGCGCCGAGACGGCGATGCGTGCGCGCTGCTCTTCGGCGACATTGCCGTGCGGGGCGGGGGCGCTTTCGGTGCTCATGCTGCTTTTCCTTCTCCACGAACGATGGCGCGCATTATTTTTTCCTGGCTTGCTTCCGCGGCGGGCATTTCGCCCACGATGCGCCCTTCGTTCATGACGTAGATGCGGTCGGTGATGCCGAGCAATTCCGGCATTTCCGACGAGATGACCACGATCGCCTTACCCTCCGAGGCGAGTCGCGCGATGATCGTGTAGATTTCGTACTTGGCGCCGACATCGATGCCGCGTGTCGGCTCGTCGAGGATCAGCACGTCCGGGTCGGCGAACAGCCATTTCGACAGCACCACCTTCTGCTGGTTGCCGCCGGAAAGATTGCCGGTCAACTGATAGACGCTGGAAGCGCGGATATTGGTCTTCTTGCGATAGTCGTTGGCAACGGCGAGCTCGCGCATGTCGTCGATCACGCTGTGGCGGGCCACGCCGCCGAGATTGGCCAGCGTGATGTTGTGCTTGATATGGTCGATGAGGTTGAGCCCGTAGGTCTTGCGATCCTCGGTGACGTAGGCGATGCCGTGTTGGACCGCCTTGCTTACCGAGGACACATCGATCGGCTTGCCCTTGAGCAGCACCTCGCCTGTGATGCGGCGGCCGTAGGAGCGGCCGAACAGGCTCATGGCGAATTCGGTGCGGCCGGCGCCCATCAGCCCGGCAATGCCCACCACTTCGCCCTCGCGCACATTGATGTCGATACCCTTGATCACCTGCCGCTCGGCATGGAGCGGGTGATAGACCGACCAGTTCTTCACCTCGAACACGATCTCGCCGATATCAGGCTCGCGCGGCGGATAGCGGTCGTCGAGGGAACGACCGACCATCGAGGTGATGATGCGGTCTTCGGAGATGTCCTTCTTGGCCAGCGTCTCGATGGTGCGCCCGTCACGGATCACCGTCACCTTGTCGGCGACCCGGTTGATCTCGTTGAGCTTGTGCGAGATCAGGATCGAGGTCATGCCTTGCCGCTTGAATTCGAGCAGCAGGTCAAGCAGCGCCTGGCTGTCCTTTTCGCTGAGCGATGCCGTAGGCTCATCGAGGATCAGGAGCTTGACCTCCTTGCTCAGCGCCTTGGCGATCTCGACCAGCTGCTGCTTGCCGACGCCGATATTGGTGATCAGCGTCTTGGGGTCCTCCTTAAGGCCCACCTTCTTCAACAGCGCACTGGTGCGCTCCTCGTTGGCGTCCCAGTCGATGACGCCGAATTTCGCGTGCTCGTTGCCGAGGAAGATGTTTTCGGCGATCGACAGCATCGGCACCAGCGCTAGCTCCTGGTGGATGATGACGATACCCTTGTGTTCGCTGTCCTGGATGCCCTTGAACTGGCATTCCTGGCCTTGGAAGATGATCTGGCCGTCATAGGTGCCGGAGGGATAGACGCCCGACAGCACCTTCATCAGCGTCGACTTGCCGGCGCCGTTTTCGCCGACCACGGCGTGGATCTCGCCTTCCTCGACGCTGAGATTGACGTTCGACAGCGCCTTCACGCCGGGAAACGTCTTGGTGATGTCGCGCATCTCCAAAATCGTCGGGGCCATGGGGACTACCGCTCCTTGAGAGCTCGGCAAATATTGCCGGCGAGGTCGGTGACAATACCGGGCTCGCTGGTGAACGAAAAGGGGCCCTGCGTTGCGCAGGACCCCCTGACTTTGTAACCGGGATTACTTCAGTTCGTCGGCCTTGATGTAGCCGGAGTCGACGACCAGCGCCTGGTAGTTCGACTTGTCGACTTCATGCGGCGTCAACAGGATCGAGGGAACGACCTTGACGTCGTTGTTGTAGGTCTTTTCATCGAGTCCGTCCGGCTTGCCGCCCGAGAGCACCTTGTCGACGAGCTCGACGGTGGCCTTGGCCAGTTCGCGGGTGTCCTTGAACACGGTCGAGTACTGCTCGCCCGAGATGATCAGCTTGACCGAAGCGGTCTCAGCGTCCTGACCGGTCACGATTGGCCAAGGCTGAGCCTCGGTGCCGTAGCCGACGGCGCGCAGCGAGGCGGTGATGCCGCGCGACAGGCCGTCATAGGGCGAAAGAACGCCATCGACGCGGCTGCCATCCGAATAGTTGGCCGACAGCAGATTGTCCATGCGTGCCTGGGCGGTGGCGGCGAGCCAACGCAGCGTGCCGACCTTGTCCATGCCGGTCTGGCCGGACTTGATCTTGATCGAGCCGTCGTCGATCAGCGGCTGCAGGACGGAGATGGCGCCATTGTAGAAGAAGAAGGCGTTGTTGTCGTCGGGCGAGCCGCCGAACAGTTCGACGTTCCACGGCTTGGTGTTCGGGAAGCGTTCCTTGAGGCCCTTGACCAGCGAATTCGCCTGGATCACGCCGACGCCGAAATTGTCGAAGGTGGTGTAGTAGTCGACATTGGCGGTCTTCTTGATCAGGCGGTCATAGGCGACGACGACGACGCCCGCGTCAGCGGCCTTCTGCAGAGCATCCGACAGGGTGGTGCCGTCGATAGAAGCGATGATCAGCGCCTTCGGGCCTTTGGTGATTTCGTTTTCCAGCTGGCTGAGCTGGTTGGGGATGTCGTCCTGCGCGTATTGCAGGTCGACGGTGTAGCCGAGAGCCTCGAGCTGGGACTTGACGGCATCGCCGTCATTGATCCAGCGCTGCGAGGTCTTGGTCGGCATCAGCACGCCGACGAGACCCTTGTCGGCTGCGTGCGCCGAGTAGGTCATGGCAGCGATGCCAAGGGCCGCGACGGCGGCCAGTGTCTTGATGATTTTCACTTTAACTCTCCCTGTTTGATGGACGCGGCACCCCGGGGGTCGCGGGCCGCGCAATCGTGCAGAAGCGCCAAGGCACCGCTGCCGTCATATCGATCTCCGGTATCCTCCCATGGCCCCGAGACGCTGATTCAATCGATACGATTTTTCTCGTCGGCGACCGTCACGTCTTGGAACGCGCGGAGGGTGTGGGTCTTTGCCATAACTGTCAAATGCGATCTTTGATGGTTGCTATATCATGGTTGGTATATGTATTGCGACGTGACGGGCTGACCCCGATGTCGGTCGTACACGAGCAGAAGGCAGGGAAAGCGATGGCGCGGCCAGCGAATCCGACAACAGCTTCAGATGGTTACAGAGAAGCACCGGGCGATGGCGAAACCCTGCTGCGCAGCGGTCTCAGTCTGCGTCACATGCGCATGATCGTCGCGCTCGACGACCATGGCCGGGTCAGCGCGGCAGCCCAGGTTCTGAACATTTCGCAGCCGGCGGCCTCGCGCATGATCGCGGAGATGGAGGCGGTGCTGGAGGTCAAGCTGTGCGAGAGGCTGCCGCGCGGCATCACCTTGACGCCATACGGCAAGGCTTTGGCCAGGCGCGCGCGCTCGATCCTGCTGGAGATGCGCGAGGTCGACCGCGAGATTTCCGAGCTCAAGGCGGGCAAGGGTGGTTCGGTTTTCCTGGGTGCCGTGACCGCGCCGGCAATCGAGCTGGCGGTGCCGGCAATTCGTGAAATCCGCCGCATCTATCCGCGCATCGAGATCACCATGCAGGTCGAGACCTCCAATGTGCTGGCACGCGAGCTGATCGCCACGCGCCATGACTTCATCATCGCGCGCATCCCGGACGACCTCAATCCGCGGCTGTTCGAGTCGCGCGTCATCGGCGTCGAGAAAGCCTGCCTGATCGTGCGCCGTGGCCACCCGCTCACCAGGGGCAGCGTGGTGCGGCTGGAAGACACCGCCGCCTATGACTGGGTCTTCCAGTCGGGCGGCTCGCCCTTGCGCCAGGCGATGGAGAGCAACTTCCTCAACCGCAACATCGCTTTGCCGGACCGTATCCTGAACACCAGTTCGCTGCTCCTGACCCTGGTCATGGTCGCGCAATCCGATGCCATCGCACCGGTCTCTGTCCAGGTGGCGAAATTCATCCAGAACCCTGACGGGCTGGCCGGCGCCATCGACGTCGTCCAGACCGAATTCGACATCGAGGTCAGGCCCTACAGCCTGATCACGGTGAGGAATCGCGCGCTGTCGCCGGCCGCCAAGATGCTGCACGACTTCATTCTGAGGGAAGTGGGATGATGGCTGGATCAGGTAAGCTTCTCCGGCGAAAGCGCCGCCAGGCCGAGGCCAGCGAAAGCGAACTGGGAACATTATTTCCCGCCGATGCGTTCATGATCTTGCAAGGGACGATTTCTTCTGGAGGCTGAACATGCGCAGCTTCGAAATCATCGACCTGCTTTGCGTGATCGAGGCCTGCAAGCACGATCGATCGGTCGGCAATTTCGTGTCCATGGCTGAAGGCGTGGAAGAATTGCGGGTGTTGACCGGCGACTTCGTTTCATCGGATGACGCGGCGGCAAACGCCCTCGCAACGGTGGCGCTGGCGAGAGGCTGCTCGGTTGTGTTCGACGAACAGGCAGGCGCTGAAATGGTTCTGACGCCTTAGGCTGGAGCGGGTAGCGGGAATCGAACCCGCGCGTTCAGCTTGGGAAGCTGACAAGCTACCATTACATCATACCCGCGTGCGCCCTCGTTAGCATGAGGGTTGGCCTTCGGGCAATCGCAAAGCGGTCCGTTTCGGCACGACGCCGTCGTGCTGCGGATCACGGCGCGCCTGCGGCCGTGAATTGCCGGTTTGCCTTCGCGGCCTTGTCGCTGGTGGCGAAACTTGGCCAGTATTTCGAGATGGCCAGCGTCGCGCCGGCGGAAGAGAAGTGGCCATAGTCGAAGTAGAGAAATTCATTGGTCTTGGCGTCGGCGTATGAACAACCGGCCGAGTCGCACAGATACGTCAGCGGATCTATGAAATCGGCCCCTTTGGTGAACGGCAGAACCCGTGCGTTGATGCCCGGATCCATAGCCATAGGCCAGGATGTGGTTCCGGCATGCTCCCGCTTCACCAAGAAAGCGATCTTCTGGACGTCGGCGATGAATTCCGGAGACTGGCCGACGGTATAGACCTTGACCCCCATCTCGCGAAGCCGGTCGATCGTCTTCTGCAGGCCGGCGAAGCCCCTGGCCTGGTAGTCGGTCCATCGGCCGCTCAGGATCACCGCCTGGATGTTTGCGTCGCGAATGATCGACAAGGCCCGTTCGTTGAAGCGGGTGCAGGCGGGCCGAGCATAGGAAAAATAGGTCAGGTCGGGCGGACAGCCGGCATAGGTGTATTGGATGACATTGGCCTGGATTTTCTGGGCGTTGGGCTCAAGTCCCGATACATAATGGGCAGCGAAAGAATCGCCCCACAGCAGCACATTGGTGGCAAAGCCCGTTGTACGGGTGCAGTCGGCGAGATTCCAGTCTTCGATGCGGGTCCCGTTTTCGTTGAAGCAGATGCCGTTGCGCCAGTCGCCGACCCGGATACGTTCGGTCGAGAAGTCCGGGAACCGTTGCGGGAAACCGTTGCCCAGTGCACCGGCCAAACCACCGGCGCACAGCAGCGCGATGGCCGTCGCCGAAAAAGCGAAGATAGGCAGCGGTGCGGTATAGGCT
>NZ_RZPI01000274.1:0-6848 GCF_003998715.1 Mesorhizobium sp. M7A.F.Ca.CA.002.15.2.1 | reverse complement strand
CGCTATCGCTGGTTGTCGAACACGCCGCGTGCCCACATCACCAACCAGCGCACCATGGAAGTGCTGCGCGACCTCGGTCCGGATGTCGAGGCAGAGGCCATGATGCACGCCTCGCCGCAGGAACTGATGGGCGAGAACGTGTTCTGCGAAAGCCTGGCCGGCGAGGAGATCGGCCGCATGAAGAGCTGGGGTACAGCGCCGCTCTCCAAGGCCGAACATCTGCTGTCGTCTCCCTGTTTCATGAACGATTTGCCCCAGACCTTCATGGAGCCGATCCTGTTCAAGTCGGCCTGCACCCGCGGGACGCAGGCACGCATGAGCACGGAATATGTCAGCCATGTCCAGGATGCGGACGGCGTGACCACGACCTGCCGCGATCGGCTGTCGGGTAAGGATTTCACCGTGCGGTCGAAGTTCCTCGTCGGCGCCGACGGCGGCAACTCGCTGGTGGCCGAGCATCTGGGCCTGCCGCTCGACGGTAAGATGGGCGTCGGCGGCTCGATGAACATCCTGTTCAGGGCCGATCTGTCGAAATACGTCGCGCACCGGCCGAGCGTCCTCTACTGGGTCATGCAGCCCGGCGCCGACGTCGGCGGCATCGGCATGGGTCTGGTTCGCATGGTGCGGCCGTGGGATGAGTGGCTGATCGTCTGGGGCTACGACATCAACCAGCCGCCGCCGGAGGTAACGCCGGAACTGGCCACCGAGGTCGCGCGTCAATTGGTCGGAGATTCCGCGCTCGAGATCGAGCTCCTGGGCGCCAACACCTGGACGGTGAACAACTGCTTCGCCACGCACATGCAGAAGGGGCGGGTGTTCATCATGGGCGACGCCGCGCACCGGCATCCGCCCTCGAACGGGCTCGGCTCGAACACATCGATCCAGGATGGGTTCAATCTCGCCTGGAAGCTTGCCAAGGTCGTCAAGGGGCAGGCGGGCATCGGGCTTCTGGATAGCTACTCTGCCGAGCGCGCACCGATCGCGCGCCAGATCGTGACGCGGGCGAACCAGTCCATTGCCGAATTCGGACCGATCTTCGAGGCGCTCGGCATGGATGGCGGCGTCGATCACGACAAGATCCAGAGGAACATGGAGGCCCGCGCCGACGCGACGCCCGCGGCCGAAGCGCAGCGCGAGGCGCTCCGCAAGGCTATCGCCTTCAAGAAGTACGAGTTCGACGCCCATGGCGTCGAGATGAACCAGCGCTATGCGTCCGGCGCGGTGGTGACCGACGGCCAGCGCGAGCCGGCATTCGAGAAGGATCGCGAGCTGCACTATGCGCCAACGACGTGGCCGGGCGCGCGCTTGCCGCATGTCTGGGTGTTCGAGCGCTCGGGCAGGAAGGTCTCGACGCTCGATCTTTGCGGGCATGGCGAGTTCACGCTTTTGACCGGTATTGGCGGCGAGGCGTGGGTCGCCGCGGCGGAGACGGTGGGCGCGGAGCTCGGTCTGCCGATCCGCAGCCATGTGATCGGCCCGCGCCGCACGATCGAGGATCATGCCGGCGACTGGGCCGGCGCGCGGGAGATCCGCGACACCGGCTGCCTGATCGTCCGTCCCGACCACCACGTCGCCTGGCGTTCCGAAACGCTCGCGGCCGATCCGGCGGCCGAACTGCGCCGGGTCTTCAAATCCGTTCTGGCGCGCTGAGGAGGATCGCATGATTGACGAACACGAATCCGGCTATTTCACCGAGGCGAACTCGGCCGAGGTCGTCGTGGCGCGCAACAGGAACGCCAAAGACGAGCGGCTCAAAGAGGTGATGGAGGTCATCACCCGAAAGCTGCACGAGGCGGTGAAGGAGATCGAGCCGACGCAGGAGGAATGGTTCGGCGCGATCATGTTCCTGACGCAGACGGGCCAGATCTGCAACGAATGGCGGCAGGAGTACATCCTGCTGTCGGATGTTCTCGGCGTCTCGATGCTGGTCGATGCGATCAACAACCGCAAGCCGTCGGGTGCCTCGGAATCCACGGTGCTGGGGCCTTTCCACGTCGCCGACGCGCCCGAATTGCCAATGGGATCGAACATCTGCCTCGACCAGAAGGGCGAGCCGATGTTCGTGCATGGCCGCATCCTCAATACCGAGGGTAACCCGATCGCAGGCGCCAAGATCGACGTCTGGCAGGCCAATGACGAGGGTTTCTACGACGTGCAGCAGAAGGGCATCCAGCCCGACTTCAATCTGCGCGGGGTGTTCCGCACCGGTGCGGACGGACGTTACTGGTTCCGCGGCGTGAAGCCCAAATACTACCCGATCCCGGATGACGGTCCGGTCGGCAGGCTGCTGGGCGCGCTAGGCCGCCACCCCAATCGTCCGGCGCATCTCCACTACATCGTCGAGGCCGAGGGCTTCGACGCGCTGACCACGCACATCTTCGATCCGGACGATCCGTACATCGATTCAGATGCCGTCTTCGGCGTGAAGAAAAGCCTGCTCGCCGAATTCCGCAAGGTCGAGGACGCCGAAGCCGCGGCCAGGGTCGAGGTCGCGGCGCCGTTCTACGACGTGGAGTTCGATTTCGTGCTGTCGCGCAAGGGAGGAAACTGATGGCCGCACTTGAGAAGATGTTCGATGTCAGAGGCAAGTCGGTGATCGTCACCGGCGGCGCCAGCGGCATCGGGCAGGCCTATTCCGAGATCATGGCCGAGCACGGGGCGAAGGTCTGCATCTTCGACCTGAACCCTGCCGGGCTGGAGAAGACCGTGGCGGCGATCAGGGCGGCGGGTGGCGATGTCTGGGGCCAGGTCGTCGATGTCGGCGACCGTGCGGCCATGGCGGCCGCCTTCGACAAGGTGGCCGAGAAGGCCGGCTCGATCGACGTCGTGTTCGCCAATGCCGGGATCGACGCCGGGCCGGGCTTCAACACCCCGACGGGCGAAAGGAACCCCGAGGGCGCCATCGAGAACCTGCCCGACGAGCACTGGGACAAGGTGATCGAGATAAACCTGACCTCGGTCTACACCACGATCAAGCATGCCGTGCGGCACATGAAGCCGAATGGCGGCGGCCAGATCATCGTCACGTCGTCCATCGCCTCGCTGATCAACGAGAGCATCGTGGGTACACCCTACATGCCCGCCAAGGCCGCGGTGAACCATCTCGTTCGCCACATGGCGATGGAGCTCGGCGCCTACAACATCCGCATCAACGCAATCCTGCCCGGGCCGTTCATCACCAACATCGCCGGCGGCCGGCTGCGCAATCCGGCGGACCGCAAGGCCTTCGAGGCCCAGTCGCTCATCGGCCGGATCGGTGACCCTGAAGAGATCAAGGGCCTGGCGCTCTATCTGGCGTCGCCGGCCGCGTCCTACGTGACGGGCTCGCTGATCGTCATCGATGGCGGCTCGCTGCTGAGGATGACCTGAACAAGCTTTGAACTGAGACCGGTCCCGTGGGCCGGAGAAACTTAACCCAGGGAGGAACCGACAATGACCTACTACAACAAACTGGTGAAATCGGGCTTGCGGCCCAGCCGCCGAAGCGTCCTGAAGGGGATTGGAGCCGGCGTTGCCGCCAGCACGCTGGGCATGCCGACCTATCTGCGCGCCGCGACGGCGGGGAAGATCAAGCTCGGCTATCTCAGCCCCACGACCGGGCCGCTCGCCCTGTTTGGTGAAACGGATGGCTACACCTTGCAGAAAATCCGCGCCCTGCTCGGCGGCCAGCTGCAATGTGCCGACGGCAATACTTACGAGATCGAGATCCTCGATCGCGACAGCCAGTCCAATCCGAACAAGGCATCGGAAATCGCCGGCAACCTCATCCTGAACGACGAGGTGCATCTGCTCGTACCGGCCTCGACCACCGACACGATCCTGCCCGCGGCCGAGCAGGCCGAGCTTTATGAGACCCCCTGCATTTCCTCCGGTGCTCCCTGGCAAGCGGTGATCATGCCGCGCGGCGGCGGCAAGCAGACCTTCGGCTGGACCTATCATTTCTTCTGGGGCCTCGACGAGGCGCTGAACACCTTCGTCGGACTCTGGAGCCATCTGGAGACCAACAAGAAGGTCGGCATGCTGTTTCCGCAGAACATCGACGGCGAGACCTGGGGCAACGACGAATATGGCTTGCCAGCGCCGACCCGCAAGGCCGGCTACGAGGTCGTGGTGCCCGGCTATTTCCAGCCCCGCACCAATGATTTTTCCGCACAGATCGCCGAGTTCAAGAAGCAGGGCTGCGAGATCATCGGCGGCATTACCTATCCGGACGATCTGAAGACCTTCGTCACCCAGTGCAACCAGCAGGGCTTCAAGCCGAAGGCGGTCACGGTGGCGGCGGCACTCCTGTTCCCGGGGGGTGTCGAGGCCATGGGTCCTCTAGGCAACGGCATGTCCTCGGAGGTCTGGTGGACACCGGCGTTCCCGTTCAAGTCGTCGCTGACCGGGCAGGTCAGCAGCGACATCGCCAGCCAATGGGAAGTCGATTCGAAGCGGCAGTGGACGCAGCCGCTGGGCTATTCGCATGCCTTGCTCGAGGTCGCGCTCGACATCCTGAAGCGCTCTTCCAATCCGCTCGATCGCACAGCCAACCGAGACGCCCTGGTCGCTACCGATCTGCAGACGCTGGTCGGTCATATCAAGTTCGACGGCTCGCCCCACAAGAACATCTGCAAGACGCCGATCTTCGGCGGCCAGTGGGTGAAGGGCGAGAAATGGCCTTATGACCTGAAGATCGTCGACAACACGGTCAATCAGCTCTTCGCGCCGCAACAGGCTATTCAGCCGATCGCCTGGTGACATGAGCGGGGACGCGGGCAGAGTCATGGGTAGGGAAATCCTGCTGAAAGCGCACGGGGTGTCGAAGTCCTTCGGCGCTGTCCGCGTCCTGCATGACGTGACTTTCGACGTGCATCGGGGCGAGGTGCTGGGCATCCTCGGCCCGAATGGGGCGGGCAAAACGACGCTGTTCAACATGATCAGCGGCGACTTGAAGACGTCCGGCGGCGAGATCCAGCTCGGCGACACCGCACTCCGCGGCGAGCCGCCCTTCCGGCGCTGCCAGATGGGGATCGGGCGGACCTATCAGATCCCGCGTCCCTATTCCGGCATGACCACCTTCGAAAACCTGCTGGTCGCCGCCGCTTTCGGCGGCGGCCGGTCCGAGAAGCAGAGCTATGCTTTCTGCGCCCAGGTCCTGCGCGAGTGCGAACTCTCCGACAAGGCCAATGTCTCGGCCGGCGCTCTCACTCTGCTCGACCGCAAGCGGCTGGAGCTGGCGCGCGCGCTGGCGTCGGATCCGAAGCTGCTGCTGCTGGACGAGATCGCGGGCGGGCTGACCGACGATGAATCGAAGGCGCTGGTGGCGCTGGTGCGCCGCATCCGCGACCGCGGCATCACCATCGTGTGGATCGAGCATGTGCTGCACGCATTGCTGGCGGTAGCCGACCGGCTCTTGGTTCTGAATTTCGGCGAGAAGATCGCGGAAGGCGTGCCCGCCGACGTGATCGCGCTGCCTGAGGTCCAGCGCGTCTACATGGGGATCGAGGGATGACGGCCGTTCTTTCCACCCACGGGCTGTTGGCCCGCTATGGCGACTTCCAGGCGCTCTACGGCGTCGACATCGAGCTGCACCAGGGTGAGGCCGTGGCCTTGATCGGCGCCAACGGGGCCGGAAAATCCACCCTCCTGCGTTCGATCATGGGCCTGCTTCCGGTCGGGCGCGAGATGGTGCTGCTGCACGGTGAGCCGGTCGGCGGCACCGCCACCGACCGCATGGTGCAGAAGGGCGTCGCCATCGTGCCGGAGGGCCGCCGCCTCTTCACCGGCATGTCGGTCGAGGACAATCTGCGCGTCGCCATCGACCAGGCCGCGCGCATGGGCGCCAAGGGCGGATGGACGCTGCCGCGTCTGCACCAGCTGTTCCCGATCCTCAAGGAGAAGGCTCGCACCCAGGTGCAAAGCCTCTCGGGCGGGCAGCAGCAGATGGTGGCGATCGGCCGCGCGCTGCTCTGCCAGCCGCGCGTGCTGCTCTGCGATGAGATCAGCCTTGGTCTCGCGCCCAAGGTGATCCGCGAAATCTATGCCGCCTTGCCCGAAATCCGCGCCACCGGCACGGCGATGATCGTGGTCGAGCAGGATGTCGGCCTCGCCCGGACCGCCACGGACCGCCTCTACTGCATGCTGGAGGGCCGCGTGACCCTGACCGGCAGGTCCGCCGAAATCACGCGCGAGCAGATCGGCAAAGCCTATTTTGGAGCGGGCCATGGAGTGGTTTGACGCCTTGGTGCAGGGGGTCCTGCTGGGCGGCATGTATGCCCAGTATGCACTCGGCATGGCGCTGATGTTCGGCGTCATGCGGATCGTCAACATCAGCCATGGCGATCTGGTGATCCTTTTGTCGCTGATCGGCATCTCGATCGCCACGGCTTGGGGTCTGGGACCGCTGCCGGTGCTGATCGTGCTGGTGCCGCTCGCGGTGCTGATGGGCTGGGTGCTGCAGAAGGCCGTGCTGAACCGCGTGGTGGGCAGCGATCCGCTGCCCTCGCTGATCGCGACCTTCGGACTGTCGATCGCGCTGCAGAACCTGATGCTCCAGATATGGTCCGCGAACAGCCGATCGCTGCCCGGCCATGGGATCGAGAGCCAGTCCATCGAGATCGGCGGCATCTATGTCGGTCTCCTGCCGCTGATCGTGCTGGCCGTTGCCACGGGCCTGACAGGAGGCCTCGACCTGACGCTGAAGCGCACGCGCTTCGGTCGCGCGCTCCGCGCCGCGTCGGCCGATGTCGAGGCGGCGGCGATGACCGGCATCAACCCGCGCGCCGTCTATGCGATGGCGACAGCGGCGGCGGTCGGCATTCTCGGTTTTGCAGCCGTCTTCCAGGCGCTGCGGTCGACTGTTGCTC
>NZ_RZPI01000273.1:0-6875 GCF_003998715.1 Mesorhizobium sp. M7A.F.Ca.CA.002.15.2.1 | reverse complement strand
CGGTAGGGCTGGGCCGGAACCACCTCGCCGTAGCGCGAAGCCTGGGCGCCTTTCCACGTCACCTTCTGGCCGCTGGTCGTGTATTCCAGCGCTTTGTACTCAGCCTCGAGCGCGCTGCGCTTCTCGGTCTCGCTGAGGCCGTTGCCGATCGCCCCGCTGATGAGGCCGCCGCCCATCGCCGAAATGATCGTCGTGGTCACCTTGCCGCTGGAAGGAGGTGTCGAGGCCGGTGTCGCTGCCACGGTTGGACCCTTGCCGCTCAAGGTGGTGCAGCCGGAAACAGCCAGCAATGCGGAAACAAGCGCGACGCGAATCTTCATGCCAACAACCGGTTTTCTTGAGTTGGAGCCTGCCATGGATGCGCCGGGGGCCGCGTCATCGAGAAGTCGGCGTGGCCATAATATTGATATTTGTCGGAAATTTGGCCGCTGGCCGCTGCGGGACCAATGGACATGCCGCCAACAACATCTCCCGCCCCTCTATGTCGATCGGCTCTGGTGAACATCACTGAAGGCTCCGCAATCGCACCACCGCCTTCAATCCGCCCATACCGGACCGTTCGAGCGCCAGAACGCCTCCATACTCGTTGACGAGGTCTGCGACAATGGCCAGGCCCAGACCTGTTCCGGGCTTTGTCTCGTCCAGACGCCGTCCGCGCTTCAGCGCCTCGCGAGCCTTGTCCTCGGGAATGCCCGGACCGTCATCCTCTATGCCGATCTCGAACAGGCCGGCCGGGTCGTCCTTGCCGGTCAAGGGCACGATCGAGACCTGCACCGCGCTCTTTGCCCATTTCATCGCGTTTTCAAGGAGATTGCCCAGCAGTTCCTCAAGGTCCTCGCGCTCGCCGGCGAAGACGATCTCGCCCGCCGGCAGCGACAGCGACAGATTTGTCTGCGGATTGAGCTTCCGCAGAACCCGCACCATGCGCTGCACCAGCGGCGTCACCGGCGTGCGGTAGACGACGCTGTCGCGTTGTGCCGCGACGCGGGCGCGCTGGAGATAGTGTTCGACCTGCTTCTGCATGGAAGCCGCCTGTTCGGCGATCAACTGCCCCTTGGCGCCGCCGAGCGCGCGGCCCTCGTTGAGCAGTACCGCCAGCGGCGTCTTCAGCGAATGGGCGAGATTGCCGACCTGTGTTCGCGACCGCTCGACGATGCGCCTGTTGTTTTCGATCAGCGCATTGGTTTCGTTGGCAAGCGGTTCGATCTCGGCCGGGAAGCGGCCGTCGAGCCTCTGGGCGGTGCCTTCGCGCACCATGGCGAGCGCGTTCCTGACCCGGCGCAGCGGCTGCAGGCCGAGCAGGATTGCGATCGCGTTGATGGCGATCATGCCGACGCCGAACAGGCTGAGATAGGTCAGCAGGCGGCGCTGAAAGGTGGCGATTTCCTGTTCGAGTTCGCTCTGGTTGCCCATGACGCGGAAACGCGCGGCGCGGTTCTTGGCGTCGAGGACGAATTCGCTCTCGAACACTTCGAGTTGCTCGCCGTCGATGCCTTCGGCTGCGTAGCTGCGCTGGAAGCTCGCGTTGAACGGCACCTCGGCAACGCTCGGTGACGGGATCGTCGTGGTCATCGACGACGAATGGAGATCGCCATGCACGCCTTCCGAAGCGGGCTCAACCGACCAGTACCAGCCCGAATTCGGCTCCGAGAACCGGAGGTCGCCGAGATCTGGCGCGCCGGTCAGCGCACCGCTGTCGGAGATGCCGATCGAACCGATCAGGTTGAACAGATGCGCCGAAAGCAGGCTGTCGAAGCCGCGCTCGCTGGCTTGGCGGTATAGGGTGGTGATCAAGGTGAAGATGACAACGAGCGTCACGATCGCCCAGACCGTGGAAAAGGCGATGACGCGGAACGTCAGCGAACGCGGCCACAAACGCAGCGAAAGCGGCGTCCTTGCGGTTGGTTTGAGCGGTTCCGAGTTACGCCTCCGGCTCACGCATGCGGTAGCCCATGCCGCGCACGGTTTCGATCATGTCGATGCCCATCTTCTTGCGCAGCCGCCCGACAAACACCTCGATGGTGTTGGAATCGCGGTCGAAATCCTGATCGTAGAGATGCTCGACCAGTTCGGTCCGCGAGACGACCTCGCCCATATGGTGCATCAGATAGGCAAGCAGGCGGAATTCGTGCGACGTCAGCTTCAGCGGCACGCCGCCGACATCGGCCTTGGAGGCCTTGGTGTCGAGGCGCAGCGGTCCGCAGGTCAGCTCGGACGAGGCATGGCCGGCAGCGCGCCGGATCAGAGCCCGTAGCCTCGCCAGCACCTCCTCGATGTGGAACGGCTTGGTGACGTAGTCGTCGGCGCCGGCATCGATGCCGGAAACCTTGTCGCTCCAGCGGTCGCGCGCCGTCAGGATCAGCACCGGCATCTTGCGGCCGCCGCGTCGCCAGCGCTCGACCACGCTGATGCCGTCCATCTGCGGCAGGCCGATATCGAGCACGACCGCGTCATAGGGCTCGGTGTCGCCGAGGAAATGGCCTTCCTCGCCGTCGAAGGCGCGGTCGACGACATAGCCGGCATCGACCAGCGCATCCGATATCTGCCGATTGAGATCCTTGTCATCTTCGACGACCAGTACACGCATGCGGAGTTCGATACCTGTTGAAGAGCTTTGTCGGATGGAAGAGCTTTGTAGGATTGAAAACTGGGGCAGATATAGGCCGATTCCGGCGGCCTGGGAAACGTAGCCTAAGATTGATTGGATCAGTTCAGCGGAACGACGATCTCGGAACGGCGCGGACGTTGTCCGTCCTTGCCCGGAACGAGCACGACGATGACACAGACAGGCTGACCGCCGCGCGTCGATTGCGAGGCCTTGGCCAGCGTTCCGCCATTCTGCTCAGCCACCTGTTGGCCGATGGCGTAGCAATCGGAGGCCGCCAGTACGATCGGACTGGCAAGGTCGGGCGGCGCGATGACCGGCATCGCCATCGCCTGCGACGCAAACAGCCCGGCAGCACAAAGCGCCAGTGTCGCGGTTCGGAAGTGGGAGCGAAGCGTTTTCATGACCGGCGTTGTAACGCATCGGTGCTGAACGTGAAATGAACGGTGAACGCCGCTGAAAACATCCTCGCCACACCCCTGCAACGCGAGACAGTCAACCTGGGATTTCACCGCCTCGAACAGGCGAAATCCCGCGAAAGTCCAGTCTAGACTCCGTTTTGACCATATTGAAAGCGCATCAGGCATTTTCCTGCGTCATCGCGCGAAAACGCAGCAGCCCGTGATGCACGAGCAGATCCTCGTCATGGCGGGCTTCGGCAAATTCCAGCGACAGTCGTGTCTGGCCGCGAGGGCCGATCACCAATGCTGCGTCGGCAAGGCGCACCTGGATGGCGGCCATGATGGCTAGCGTTTCGGCATCACCATGGGCTTTCGACCAGACATGCAGCGTAATCAACTGATCGTCAGTGTTCTCGATGCCCGTATCCCAGTCGAAAGCGGAGGTATGGCCGCAGGTCACGTACGGAAAAGCGGCGTTGTCGGTTGGCCGTTCGAGCAGTCCGGCGCCGCCCAACAAGGCCGACAGCGATGCGTCGCTTCTCAGCCTGAGAAACACTGCCTGCTGCAAATCGCCTGGCGCGGTCATCGTCTTTTCCTCCGGTTCCTGCGCTGCCGACTGTTGCTTTTCGGAAGCTGTCCGCGTTCTGCGTGTTCTGACAGATATAGCCATTCGACGCGCAGAGGCGATGGCGATTCGTCATCGGAATGATGGATGCCGATGATCTCGAAAGGGCGGCTTTGCCAAGACCACCGTCGCGGGCACCACGCCGTGAACATGGACTCTCGATTCCTGGTCACATATTCTCGCTCCATACAGCGTCGCATGACGCAATGTTTCCTTGCCGTTTTTGATCCAGGAAGCAATTTCGGAAGCTGATGATGCTCGATGCAGAAAAGACCAGGGCTGCGTCGCGGTTGTTGGTAGGCCACTGGGACAAGGGCACCCGTCTCGACGCCATACCCGAGGCGTTGCGCCCACAAACACGGCTCGAAGGTTACGCTGTCCAGTCGCATGTCATGGATCGCTCGGCGGCTCCGCTTTTCGGCTGGAAGATTGCCGCGACCAGTCTGGCGGGACAAAGGCACATCAACGTCGACGGCCCCATGGCCGGACGTCTCCTGGCCGAGAAAGCGGTGGAGATCGGCGGGACCGTTTCCCTGGCGACGAGCAAGATGCGCGTGGCCGAGATCGAGTTCGCTTTCCGTTTCGGCCGCGAGCTGCCGCCTCGTGCGGCACCCTATGAAATCGCCGAGGCGATGGAAGCCGTGGCGAGCTTGCACCCGGCGATCGAAATCCCGGACTCACGGTATGACGATTTCTGCGCCGTCGGGGCGCCGCAGCTCATTGCGGACAATGCCTGCGCCAATCTGTTTGTCATCGGCGAGGCGGCGGAAGACGACTGGCACGACGTGGATCTTGCAAAGCACCCCGTGATCGCGTCCGTTTCCGGAAGGTCGCAACATAGCGGATCGGGAGCAGCCGTATTGGGCGATCCTCGCATCGCGCTTACCTGGATCGTCAATGAACTGTCGGGCCTGGGCATAGCGCTTCAGCCGGGACAGGTGGTGATTACCGGCACCTGCGTGACACCGATAAGCGTCGAGGCAGGCGACGAAGTCATCGGCGATCTAGGCAGGTTTGGCCGCGTCTCGGTGCGGTTTGTCTAGGCTCCGCGCTGCCTGGCCACGAAACTGCGCACCGCCAGCACCAGCACGGTGATGATGATCAGGATCACCGACAATGCCGCGATCGCCGGGTCGATGTTGTCGCGCAAGCCCATCCACATGAGCCGCGGCAGCGTGATGGCGTTGACAGAGGTGATGAACAGGGTGACGCCGATTTCTTCCCAGGACAGCACGAAGGAGAGAAGTGCGGCGGTGACGATGCCGAACTTGATGTTGGGCATGATGACGCGGGTGGCGCGCTCCCACACAGTGGCCCCTAAGCCCCGCGCGGCAAGGTCGATGCGGCGGTCGAGCTGGCTGAGAGAGACCAGCATCAGCACCGTGGCGAAGGGCACGGTCATCACCGAATGGGCCATGGCGACGCCAAGCCAGGTGTCGTAGCCGAAGAACGCGCTGAAACCCGAGATCGAGGTGAGCAAGAAGTAGAGCGTGATCGCCGAGACCACCGGCGGCACCACCATCGGCAGTAGCACGAAGCCGACCAGGGCCGCGGTGAAGCGCGGCTGGAACATCCAGACGCCAAGGCTGAAGCACAGCGCCAGCACAGTTGAAAAGGCGCTGCTGACGACACCGATGCGGATCGAGAGCAGAATCGATTGGAGCCAGCGCGGGTCTTCGATCAGCGCCCGGTAATGGCGCAGCGACAGTTCGCCCGACGGCATGGCCAGCATGCGGCTCGGCGTCAGCGACACCGGGATGACGGCGAGCAGCGGCATCAGCAGGAACAGCGCCACGAAGGCGGCGATGATCAGCGAGACGGGACCGGGGCGGTAGGTCGGCATCAGATCAACTGCTTCGGTCTGACATATCGGAACAAGAGCGCCATCAGCGCGCCGACGAACAGCACCAGCACGACGCTGATCGCTGCACCCAAGCCCCAGTCCGGGCTCTGGAATATCCTGAGATAGATCAGCTCGGCAATCATGACGCTGCGGCCGCCGCCAAGGATCGCTGGCGTGACGAAGAAGCCGAGCGAGAAGACGAAAACGATCATCGCCGCGCCTATGATGCCGGAGCGCGTCATCGGCACGAACACCGTCCAGAAGGTGCGCATGCGGCTGGAGCCGAGCCCGCGCGCCGCCAGGAGCACGCGGTCGTCGAGGCTGCGCATGGCCGATGCCAGCGGAAAAACGGCGAAAGGAATGAGGAAGTGCGTCATGCCGACGATGACGCCGAATTCGTTGCGCACCAACGCCAGCGGTTCGGAGATGAAGCCGATCGCCTGCAGCCACGTGTTGATCAGGCCGCGATTGGAGAGCAGCGCCACCCAGCCGAAGGCACGGGTCAGCACGGAAATCCAGAAGGGAACGAGAATGCAGAACTCGGCGATCAGGCGCTGTGCCGGGGTTCCACGCACCCAGACGACGGTGATGGCGTAGGCAGCGGCCACCGAGACCACGGTGACGACCGCCGCGATGCGCAGCGTGCGGATGAACACCGACTGCACCAGATCGTCGGTGAGCAGCGCCTCATATTGGCCGAGGCCGGGCGTCGGCAGCGTAAAACTCCATTTGACGACGCCGAGGAACGGCCAGGCATAGGCCAGGACAAGAAACAGGAGCAGCGGCGCCATCAACAGCGCCGCGCCCATCCTGTCGGAGAGATAGGATCTCATGTCCACCCGATTATCCCGGCCCTGATCAGGCCGAGATGATCTTGGTGTATTCGTCGAGCGCCGGCCCGTAATTTTTGGCGTACCAGTCCATGTCGAGCGCGATCTGCTTCTTCATGTTCTCGGGATCGACCGGGTTGATGCGCTTCTTGTCGGCCGTGATCAGCGCGTCTGCCGCCGGGTTTGCAGGACCTTGGCCGAGCTTGTCGAACATGACCAGCTGCTTTTCAGGGTCCTGGGCACTGGCGATGAACTTCATCGCAGCGTCCTTGCCGCCGGGGTTGTTCTTGAGCACGGCCAGCGCACCGGGCGAGATCAGTCCCTGATCCCAGATGAACTTGATCTTGCCGCCCGAATCCTGCTCGATCAGCGAAGCGCGCGTCGACCAGACGATCGCCATCGAGGCCTCGCCATTGAGCAGCACGCTCTGGCTTTCGGCGCCGCCACCCCAATAGGCAACGACGTTTTCCTTGAACGCGGCGATCTTGTCATGGGCGCGCTTGAGGTCGAGCGGGTAGAGCGACGCCGGCGCGATGCCGTCGGCCAGAAGTGCTGCTTCCCAGCTCGATAC
>NZ_RZPI01000272.1:0-6876 GCF_003998715.1 Mesorhizobium sp. M7A.F.Ca.CA.002.15.2.1 | reverse complement strand
GTTAAGAACGCTTCAAGGGAACCGGCTGGCCGGCCGCATGAGCCGGCCGACCGCAAGATTTGCTGGCTCAGGCCAGATCGATGTCGAGAATCGCCATCGAAAAATTGTAGTCGCCGTCGTCCTCGTCCTTGAAGACGATGCC
The DNA here is from genome assembly GCF_003998715.1 of Mesorhizobium sp. M7A.F.Ca.CA.002.15.2.1. NCBI lineage: Bacteria > Pseudomonadati > Pseudomonadota > Alphaproteobacteria > Hyphomicrobiales > Phyllobacteriaceae > Mesorhizobium > Mesorhizobium sp. M7A.F.Ca.CA.002.15.2.1. The sequence goes on along the minus strand of NZ_RZPI01000272.1, from coordinate 6,734 downwards.
GAGGAATTCGTCGCCGACATAGACCTCGGCCGAATCGTCCTTGCGCGGCCGCGCCTTGACCTCAAGCTTGGGGTTTTGGAAGACGCGCTTGAAATAGGCGTCCAGCTTTCTGATTTCGTCCGGCTTCAACAGTCTTCTCCGATCATCGGGCTTGCTCGTTCGAACGCGCTTCTGGCACGTCGACAATGGCGATGTAAAGGCAAGCGGCCTGATTAAGGTCTGTTGATATTCACGTGAGGCCGGCCTGCAAATGGCGGTTTCCTGCGCTTCCCCGTTCTACCGCGTCGCGGTAGAACTGTGCTCACGTACCCAAACGTACGCTCCGCTCCGGTTCTCGGAACCCACCATTTCGGCTCGGCCTGACCTGAATCTCAAAAGACCTTGGGCGAGAACAATCGCCCATGTCTGCCCACGGCCTCAGGCAGCGGACATATGACAATCAGATGTCGAAACTGACGACCTGATCCATCGTCTGCGACGGCAAAAGCTGGTCCATCTGGCGCGACGGCTGATCGCAGCCGGTCTCGCCGACGACGCGGGCCGGCACGCCGGCAACCGTCTTGTTGTGCGGCACAGGCGACAGCACCACCGAGCCGGCCGCGATCTTCGAGCAATGGCCGATTTCGATGTTGCCGAGTATCTTGGCGCCGGCGCCGATCAGCACGCCGTAGCGGATCTTGGGGTGGCGGTCGCCGCCGGCCTTGCCGGTGCCGCCCAGCGTCACGCCATGCAGGATCGACACGTCATCCTCGATGACCGCGGTCTCGCCGACCACGAGGCCGGTTGCGTGGTCGATGAAGATGCCCTTGCCAATGCGGGCGGCCGGGTTGATGTCGGTCTGGAAGACCGAGGACGAGCGGCTCTGCAGATAGAGCGCGAAATCCTTGCGCCCCTGGTTCCACAGCCAATGCGCCAGCCGATGCGTCTGGATGGCGTGGAACCCCTTGAAATAGAGCACCGGCATGATGAAGCGGTCGCAAGCCGGATCGCGATCGTAATAGGCCTGGATGTCGACACGCACCGTCGTCGGCCACTCCTTGTCGTCGGCCAGCATGGACTTGAAGGTCTGGCGGATGAGATCGGAGCCGATGTCCTGGTGCGCCAGCCGCTCGGCCAGCCGATGAATGACTGCTTCTTCCAGGCTGTCCTGGTTGAGGATGGTCGAATAGAGGAATGCAGCGAGCAGCGGGTCGCGGTTGACAGCCTCCATGGCCTCGTCGCGGATCGAACGCCAGATCGGATCGACCGGCTTCAATGCGCTGTGTCGGGAAATGCTGATGCTGTTCATCGCCGTCTCGTCCTGCGTCCTGCCTGGCTTGCCTGTTGTGCTTGCCTGCTGCCCGGCCGCACATATAAGCCAGATCATAGCACGATTGAACTCAATTTTCCTTAGTGCTTTGTCAAATGGATTTGGTTCGCGGGAATTCAAGCAGCCATGGAAAACGAACCCTTGATCGACGACGCGCTGAAAAGCGAGCTCTCAGGGCTCTACCGGGCACAGGGCCGCCACTACCACAACCTTGCCCATATCGAGGCGATGCTGGCGCTGGCTGGCGACTATCGAAGGTTGCTGGCCGATCCCGAGGCGATCGAAGCGGCGATCTGGTTCCACGATGCCGTCTATGACAGCAGGGCCAAGGACAATGAGGCGCAAAGTGCCGCCCTTGCCGAAAAAAAGCTGGCGGGCCGCACAGATCCTTCACGTCTCGACCGCATCTCGGCAATGATTGTCGCCACCGCCACGCACCAGGTGCCGCCGTTCGACGGCGCGACGGCCACACGGGACGCAAGTCTTTTCCTGGATATGGACCTGTCGATCCTGGGTGCCGCGCCGGACGCCTTCGACGCCTATGAGCGCGCCGTGCGGCGCGAGTACCACTGGGTGGAGGAGCTGATGTGGCGAGCCGGACGCAGTGCGGTCTTGAAGAGTTTCCTCGCCCGCCCGCATATCTTCCACACGCAAGAGTTTCGCCAGCGCTTCGAACCGCAGGCCCGGGAAAACATTGCGCGATCGCTGGCGGCCCTTGCAAACGGCTAAGGACAATCAGGATAGGCGCCTATCACGATGCCAAGCAGCCTCGTCCCCGACTACGGCACTGCTTCTCGCTGCCCGGGCCCTCCGCTCAGAGCGGATTTTCGGCATAGAACTCCAGCACGCGCTGCTTGAAGGTCTTGTCCCCGACGGCAAGCATATGATCGCGGCCCTCGATGTGGAAGGCCCTGGCGTTCGGCATCAACGCTGCAAGCTCATCGGGCGAGCCGCCTATGTCGTCGGTGGTGCCGACTGCGACCAGCGTCGGCTGGGCGATGCGGGCAACATCCTGCTCGCTCAGCAATTCGCGCGATTTGGCGATGCAAGCCGCCAAGGCACGGCGATCGCTGCGGGTCTGGTCGGCGAAGGCGCGAAACGACCGGCCGCGCGGATGGCTGGTCGCGGCCGGATCTTCGGCAAGCAGCGCGTCGGCAATCGGATCCCAATCGCCGACACCGTCGATCATGCCGATGCCGAGGCCGCCGAAGACCAGCGTCACCACCTTGTCCGGATCGGACAGCGCCATGAACGCCGCGATGCGCGCGCCCATGGAATAACCCATGACGTGGGCGCGCTCGATGCCGAGATGGTCGAGCAAGGCAGTGGCATCGGAGGCCATCTTGACCGGCGTATAGTCGGCCTCATCATAGCTCTTGGACGACGCGCCGTGGCCGCGATTGTCAAAGGTGATGGCGCGGTAACCGGCATCGTTCAGCGTCTTGAACCAGCCGGGCGACACCCAGTTGACATAGTGGCTCGAAGCGAAGCCGTGGATCATCAGCACCGGATCGCCCTCGCCCGATTCCGGCTGGCGCTCGAGGAAAGCAAGATCGAAGCCGTCATGGGTGAAAAACTGCATCAGCGACCCCGCTTGCGCACTCAACCGCCACCGCCATTGGGTGCATCGCCATTGTCGGCGGGCGGCATGCCGGGGCCGGACACCGTGCCCACCGCCGGATGGCGCAAAAGGTCGCCATACTCGATGCCGTTCCTGGCGGCAGTGCCGGCCTTGAGCTCAAGCACGAAGCGCACCGGTACACCAGGCGAAATGACGGCGTCTGATTGCGGCTCGCCGTGCTTGACCGCCCGGATCTTGCCGTCCTGGCCGACAAAAATCAGATCAAGCGGCATCGGGGTGTTGTGCATCCAGAAGCCAACCTGCTGCTGGACCTCGAAGACAAACAGCATGCCGTGGTTGTCCGCCATGTCCTGGCGATACATCAAGCCAGCCTCGCGCTCCGCGGCGGTGTCGGCGACTTCGATGGAGAAAGAGCGATCACCGCCTTTCGTCACCACGACCAATGGCGCCGGATCGGCCGGAAGGATCATTGCCCGGCTGTCCGCCGAGGTTGGCTTTTCGGAATAGAAGTAACCACCGGCGGCGGCGACGAAGGCAATCGCGCACATCGCGCCCGCGGTCAGCCAGTTCCTGTAAGCCATTCGAGATCCTCGGCCGGAAACGCCCTAGTGCGAGACCGGCAAGGTCCCCATATCGGGGTGAATTTCGGCGGCCATAAGGCCTTTGTCGCCGCGCCCGAAACGAACCAGCACGACCTGTCCGGGCCGAAGCTCGGTGATACCGTAACGGCGCAAGGTCTCCATATGGACAAAGATGTCCTCGGTACCCTCGCCGCGGGTGAGAAAACCAAACCCCTTGGTGCGGTTGAACCATTTTACCAAGGCGCGTTCGAGACCGCTCTCCGGCGTCACCGCGACATGGGTGCGCTGCTCCTGCATCTCGGCCGGGTGGACCGCGGTGGTGACATCCATGGAGAGCACACGGAAGGCCTGCAATCCGCGCTCGCCATGCTTGACGAGGCAGACCACGCGTGCGCCTTCCAGCGCCGTCTGAAAGCCGTCTCTTCGAAGACATGTCACATGAAGGAGGATGTCGCCCGAGATGCCGTCATCCGGGAGGATGAAACCATAACCCTTGGCCACATCGAACCACTTGATGGCGCCGGCTACTTCGAGCAGATCAGAAGCGTCGCCGCCTTCGTCACGCTGCAAGGCGTCGCCAAGGGTTCCGTCCCGCCCCATGAAAGAGGCCTTTTCCCCCATAAGAATGCCCCCTCTTTTCAAGAACACCGCAACTGATTCTTGCCAACAGATTAACACTGCGGCTTCCGGTGTGTGCAAGACCTGCCGTGCCTTTTTTCACGGTTCATTGGGGCAATACCGGATTTGTTCTTTGCCGGCATTGCGCACCGCCGCACGATTGCCCTTTGACAGGGCCGACCCTATGTTGCGCCGCAACGCAATTTATCGAGGAAATCACATGCGCTATCTGCACACTATGATCCGCGTCGCCGACGTCGATGCCTCGCTCGACTTCTACTGCAATAAGCTCGGCCTCAAGGAAGTGCGCCGCTACGAAAACGAGCAGGGCCGCTTCACGCTGATCTTCCTCGCCGCACCGGAAGACGAGGAGAGCGGCATCAATGAAAAGGCACCGCTGGTCGAACTGACCTACAATTGGGATCCCGAAGACTACAAGGGCGGGCGCAATTTCGGCCACCTCGCTTATGAGGTCGACGACATCTACGCCACCTGCCAGCATCTGATGGACAATGGCGTCATCATCAACCGGCCGCCGCGCGACGGCAACATGGCTTTCGTCAAGTCGCCGGACGGCATCTCGATCGAGCTTTTGCAGAAAGGCCCGGCCAAGGCCAAGGCCGAGCCTTGGGCTTCGATGGCGAACACCGGAAGCTGGTAGCCGATCACGCTGTCTTGAGCGGACAATGCCAGGCTGACGGCCCCGCTACCGTTTGGTTTTTCAGGGGCGGCGCCTATCTGTCTGGCTGAGGCGCCAGGCTTGGCCGGCGCCCAGCCATGCAAAAGGGCGCTTGCCCAGGAGAATTCATGCCGACCAGCCATGCCGACGTCGCCACCGAACATGCCAGCCGCTACCTGCAGCAGTTGTGCAAGCACTGGGCACACAAATTCCCGGTCGAGTTCGATCCCACCCATGGCACCATCGATCTCTCAATGGGCCGTACCGTCATGGCTGCCGATGCCGCAGCGCTGCATGTCACGGTGTCGACTGACGAAGCAGGATCGATCGAGCGCCTGGAAAGCGTTGTCGCCGATCACATCAAGCGCTTTGCTTTCCGCGAAGAACTGACCTTCGACTGGAAACCAACTTCCGCCTAGCCAGCCAACTACTTCTCACCGGCGTGTGCGGCCATCTCCAGCAGCGCCTGCACCGAGCGCCAATTGCGCGCGGTACCCGGCACTTTCAGCGTGCGCGGGATCAGCCCGGCAAACACCGATTTGCCCAGCCCATTCGGTGCGCTGAGGTAGAGCACATCGCCCTTGATCTCGAAGCGTTCGGGGCCGGTGCACTTTTCGGTCAGCCGCGCCACCTCATCGGCGGTCGGCTCGCGTTCCAGCACATAGGCGTGCAGCTTCGTGTGGTCCGCGGCAATTTCCGGATAGGGATTTTCGCGCACCAGCTTCTCGAACCAGGAGAGATCGCGCACCATGATGCGCGAATGGAACCCCCATTTCGTCTCGAAGGCTGCTTCGAGCAGGTTCGCCAGTGCCGCCGCGTCGCCTTTCTTCGCCCGGAACACGGCATTGCCGCTCTGCACGTAGGTGGCGACGTCGGAAAAGCCGAGGCCCTCGAAGAACGACCGCAGCTCCGCCATCTTGACGATGCGGTTGCCGCCGACATTGATGCCGGAAAACAGCGCGACGAAGATTTTTCCCGGATCAACCATTCGATCGCTCATATGATGAACCCGGCCAGTGTCTCGTTGTCGGTGATGTCCTGATACTGAACGCCCTCGGCCTCGAACTTCGCCTTGAGCAGATCGAAATTGCGACGGTCCCTGGTTTCGATGCCGATCAGCACCGAACCAAAATTGCGCGCCGATTTCTTCAGATATTCGAAACGGGCGATGTCGTCGTCGGGTCCGAGCAGTTCGAGGAAATCGCGCAGCGCGCCCGGCCGCTGCGGAAAACGGATGATGAAGTATTTCTTCAGACCCTCGAAGCGCAACGCCCGTTCCTTGACGTCCGGCAGCCGCTCGAAATCGAAATTGCCGCCCGAAACCACGGCAACGATCGTCTTGCCCCTGATCTCCTTCTTGGAGAAATCCTTGAGCGCATCGATCGCCAGCGCGCCGGCCGGCTCCAGCACGACGCCTTCGACGTTGAGCATCTCGATCATGGTGGCGCAGAGCCTGTTTTCCGGGATCAGCCGCACCGTGTCGGCCGGAAAATCCTTGAGATGACGCAACGGCTCGCGGCCGATCTCGGCCACCGCGGCGCCATCGACGAAATTGTCGACCTTGGCGAGCTTGAGCCGTTTCCCCGCTGCGAGGCTCTCGCGCAGGCTCGGCGCGCCTGCCGGTTCGCAGAAGACGAAGTGTGCTTCCCTGCCCTGATCGGCGAAATAGTGGGTGACGCCCGCGGCAAGTCCGCCACCGCCGACCGGCAGCATGACGATATCGGGCATGCGGGCGCCCGGCATCTGGTCCGCGATCTCGTAGGCGACGGTTGCCTGGCCCTCGATGATGTCCTTGTGATCGAAAGGCGGCACCATATGGGCGCCGGAACTGTCGGTGAATTCCAGGGCAGCGCGATAGCAATCGTCGAAGAAATCGCCGACCAGTCTGATCTCGATGAAATCGCCGCCGAACAGCCTGGTCTTGTCGATCTTCTGCTGCGGCGTCGTCACCGGCATGAACACGAC
>NZ_RZPI01000271.1:0-6903 GCF_003998715.1 Mesorhizobium sp. M7A.F.Ca.CA.002.15.2.1 | reverse complement strand
CCATAACGGCGGGCGACCTCGGAAATGATCGCATTCGGCTCCAACGTCTCTGCGATGATCCGCGCCTTGTCATCCACCGACCAGTGACGCCGACCGCCGGCACCGTTGATCACCTCGAAACGCCGAAGCTGCCGCTCCGGGTCAAGCGTAAGGTCAAGTCCAGACACAAGCCGATCTCCGATCCCAATACAGGATCGGCAACCTCACAGATCGCGACCACTCCCGAAAGGTGGTCCGGAAACACCGCTCTGATGTCCGCTGTCAAGGTTTGGAACGCATGAGGTCGCCCGATCCGAGGAACGGCTGCTCATTCTGATGATCGCGCATGGGTGGGGAGGCGGAACTGAAGGACGTCGGTGATCAAGCTCTGATGCGCGGGTTGGCTACCGCATTCCCGATTGTGCGTCCGGGGCTGTTCCTATCTTACTGCGGGCGTCGGTCGATTTGCCGGCCACAAAGCGTCTGACGGGCATTCCCCTGCCGTGGTCCCGCCTCCGCCCATGCGCGATATGTGCGCCATCGCGGCGAGCGATCAGGTGACGCGCGCCTCCCTTGCGACTGCCCACATAAAGCCGACCAGTTCACGGGCGATCGCGGTGCAGACGACCGTTGTCCGTTTGCCCCGAGCGCTCAGCATGCGGTAGCGGGCTGTCAGGCGGGACTGCGCCTTCCAGGCGATCTCACGCACCTTCGGTGACGCCTGCTCCAACCGGTATAGCTTCGCCTTCCCGACCTTGGGCGGATGTCGATAGGTCCAGGCGCTCTCGACCAACATGTGGCGAACCCGACCGTTGCCTGCCTTTGTGATGCCGCCGCGCCGGACTGTCTCCCCGGTTGAGCGCTCGCCGGGGACCCGACCGAGATATCCCATGAGCTGGCGTGGGCTTTCGAACCGGCTGGCGTCGCCGACTTCGGTGACGAACGTCACGGCGACAATTAGGTCTACCCCACGCAATGTCTGAAGCGCCCACACGATCGGTGCCAGCGACCAGGCCGGGACGAACTCTTCGATCACACGCTCCAGCCGCTCGACCCGCTCTTTCGAGACGCGCACCGCCTCGACCATCTCCTGGAGTGCGATCTGATGCGCGGGATGATCGAACCTTGTTCCTGAAGCCAGCGTAGATAGCGCATCGTCCAGCTCTTCTTTCGCGGATAGCTACGGCCGTGCTTGAGCATGAATGCGCTCACCTGCTGGCGATGGACCCGCAGCGTCTCGACCGCGCCCGCCCGCGCGCGAACAAGATCCCGTATGGACTCGTGCCCTTCATCGGGAACCCACACCGCGGTCAGCTCGCCGGCGCGCAATAGTCGGGCAAGGGAAATGGCGTCTCGACGGTTCGTCTTCACCCGATCGCCGGGCTTCCTTGGTATCAATGATGGTGCAACCACGGTGCACTCGTGCCCGAGCGACCGGATCAGGCGATAAAGGCCGTACCCGGTCGGCCCAGCCTCATAGCAGAAATGCACGTAATCAAAGCGGCTGGCGATCCGGCCTATGACCCGCCGCATGCTGGTCGCCGACGCGTCGACCTCACCGAAGAACCGAACCTCTCCTTCCCGGCCTGCCTCCGCAATCGCAATAGCGTTCTTAAGCTTCGCAACATCGATTCCGACAAATGCTTCTCTATAATCCGCCACGGCTCGTCCTCCTGTGGTGAGGATCGGCTCGGCCCGTCCGAGCAACCCTCGGACGCGCAGTGTAGGGCGAGCCACCTCATCGGCAGAGGCGGACATACGGTCTTACTGTCAAGACGCTGACGACCCAGAATCGCCGGGCGCTGCTGACGGCCCTCAAGTCGCTTCAGGAAAAGGCCATCGCCATCGAGAACGACATCCGTGGCCTGTTTCGTAACTTCGGTCTCAAAGTTGGCATTGTCGACGGCCGGCAAATTCGCGGATCGCATCCGGGACCCTTCCGGTGACATTCCGGAACTCGAGACATCATGGAGACGTTGCTCACCGCCCGTCGGAAACTTTGCGAGCAGTTCACGGTGCTACACGAAAGACTGTTGTCGATCGTGAGGGGTGACACGGTTTGCAGGCGGTTGATGACCGTGCTGGGCGTCGGCCCTATCGTTGCACTGGGTTTCAACGCCACGGTCGATATTCCTGCCCCCTTCAGGAATTCGAAGGACGTGGGGCCGTATCTCGGTTTGACGCCGCGGTTACATCAATCAGGCTAGGATAATCGCGTCGGCAGGTCAGCCTAGGAAGCTTGAATGGGATTGACTTCAACACGCCGAATAGACAAGTCCAGGCATTTGGTGGAGCGGATTGAGAGTGAAGCGCTCGGGCTGGGAAGCCCATGCCTTGCAGATGAACTCGTAGGGTGAGACCTTTGAGGGCCTTCAGCCTGCGGCCGAAATTTGTAGGCCGCAACAAAGTCGGCAAGATGCCGACGCAGTTGGTCATGATCGTCGTAGTGGAAACGCTTGCCCGTCGCGTCCTTGATGGTGCGGTTCATTCGCTCGACCTAGCCGGTGGTCCAAGTATGCTTTGGCTTCGTGGTTCGAAGCACAGCGCGACGATGCGGCCCCCGAACGTGCTTGCGGGCTTCCTGGCGCCGCGACGAGCGCTTGCAGGCGCTGACGGTCGCTGGCCAAAACGGTGAAGGGGGATGCTATTGCGCATGCATCTAACTCGCACGCCAAACCGCAAAACGGAATCCCGAAATCGGACTCTTTTGATCCGATCAATCCACTATGAGACGCCGATTCCGAAATAGCGGGTGTGGGCGACATTGAGGATGCGATTGATCAAGCTTACGAAGCTGTGTCCGCCGGCCGTTGCAGCTGTGCCATAACTGGAGTGTATACCAAGGGCCGGCACCGAGTTCATCTCTAGGACAAACGGTTGGCCTGAGCGATCGATCCGGAAATCGACGCGGGCATAGTCCCGGCAGTGGCAGGCACGGAAGGTCGCAACCGAAATATCCCGTAACATCGTCTCAAGCCCGCTCTCGATTTTCGCCGGGCAAATCTTGGGCACCGCTGCGGCCGCCACGTACTTCGCATCCCAATTCATAACACGCGTTTCGCGGTCACCGAAGTCCTGCTCCACTAGAGGCAAAACTTCGGGCTCCCCGTTTCCGAGCAACGCAACGCAGATTTCCCGCCCCTCGATGTATTCCTCCACTAGCGCATCCTGAGCATGCTGCGTGACGATCACTTCGACGGCCTGCCGCAACTTAGAGTGTTCATGTATGATCTGCAATCCGAAGCTGCAGTCCTCCTCCCGCGGCTTCACTACCACTGGGAATCTCAGGTCGCCGGTGTTCTCGGTGCCGCGACGCATCACGCGAAAGTTCGGAGTCGGCACGCCCTGATCGCGGATGAGCATTTTGGTAATGACTTTGTCTCCCGTCAGCCCAATCCCGAAGGGGCTACATCCAGTGTATGGAACACCGGCCATCTCAAGCATGGCAGGAACATGAGTGTAACGCTTTTCGCCCTGAATTCCCTCCGCCAAGTTGAAGACCATTCCCGAGGGGCGACCTTGCGGATCAGGTGGCATGAACCGCTCGAGACTGGCGAGCAGTCCTTTATCGCCTTCACACACTACCGTCTCGTGGCCGCCCTCTTGAAGTGCCGCCACCACATCTTCCAACGTGCCGCTATGCGGCCAAGGCTGCGGCGGCTGCGGACAAGGCTGACCGAACCGGTTAATCACACCGTTGAAATCACTGTTCGTTACGATGGCTACTCGCATGAGCTATCTCCTTTGACGTTTGTCTGCTGTCACGAAACCAATGAAAACTGGATGGAGGCCAACCGCTATATCAACATTGACGACCTGCACGAGTACAAGAGGCTCGAAGCACCATGGCTGACCCTTTTCACAACCCCCTCCACAAACATAGGTCCACCACCCGGTTCCCTCTCCGGTTCCCGACCCTTTCCGCTGGCGGTGCTCTTTTTGCCCAAGTAGCTCGAAAGACGGCGAGTTGGGTTGCGGTACCATCAATAAAGCCTTATGCAGGGTTTATGCCAAAACAGATGATAACCGGCGGATGAGAGCGCTCCGACGCGAAATGATCGCTTCAAAAACCGTGCCAACCTCGCAAAATGCACGTCGGCCAGTGCTTTGAGTTTGATATCAAACTTACGGTCATATCAGGTACTAAACTGGCCCGCACAACCACTATGTCGCAGGCGCGACAAAATCCGACAGAGATCGTATCCCAGGGGACGAGCGGCGACCCATCCGCAGTCTTTTGACGCTCGCCGGTCCCTTACATCGAGCCCTGGCGTCCAGAATTGAAGTTGGGCGAAGGCGATCCGCATAATCGTATGCCCGGCCTGGCCGGCTTCAACGTGCGAGCGCTGCAGCAGTTTCAACAATGATGGCGAGTCGGCATAAATCTTCTTGAGAGGCTGGCGCTTAATCCCGGAACAAACGCGGCAATCAGCACTTCGCCTTGCTCATTTCGATGACGGCCATAGTGTTATTGCGCGCTTCAAAAGCTGGACAGCGATTCCGCTAATTCCCGGACAGCGTTTTCACAAAAGTCCGACAGTTCGTCGAGGTTGGTCCTCGGCAGCCTGGTTGCTGTAGGGCTGATTGATTTCGGTGTTCTCGGAGTCGGTCAAGAGGGCCGAGGCTTTTTTCTTCGGATGCTCTCGCCCTGAAGGGCGATGCGGTGTGCATTGTGCACGAGCGGTCGTGTATAGCGTCGGCGACCGTGCTGTCGTTAATAAGGTCGTGCCAGCTTGCCACGGGGACCTGGGCGGTGATCAGGGTGGATTTTCTCTGATAGCGCTCCTCGACGATTTTCGAAGAGGTGGAAGCGCTGCTGATCGGAGAGAGCATGGTTGCCGAAGTCGTCGTGGATGAGCCAAGTGGACACGGGTGAGCTTGTCGATGAGGCGGGGAAAGGAACCATCGATGCGTCGCTCTCGAACAGGATAACAGTGCGGCTTCGGAAAAGTCCGGACAGGCTTTCCGGTAATCTCAATGATGAGATCCGCGCCCGCCGTTCCAAAAAAAGGTTCGGCACGAAGCCCGCATTTTTTGCACTGGGCTTACGGCGTGCTGATCCACTGTTTCGTCATTACTATTCCCGAGCCTTGCAACCGAGCCGGAAGCGTCAGGCGAATGCAGGATTCCTGCGCTCGTAGAGCGTCCCAGCTTGGTCAGCACAACCTGACGATACGCGCCATCTTGGCGGCAAAGGCATTTGACGCAGCTGAATTGTCACGATCAGACGGCAGTTGGATCCTCATTGGATGGCCAGTGTTGCAAAAATCACAGGCTGGAGATCGGACTTGCGCCCTGGTGAATTTCCGCCACCGCATCGGGGTCGGTCTTCAACCCGGCAACTTCGACTTCCCAATTATAATAGAGACCGCGGCCGGGGCTTTGGCGGAGAGGGTCAGTCCTGGCGATGCCTCTCTCGAGCCGGCCTACATTGCAGCTGCCAGGCGGTTGGTTGAGCGCGGAGCCGTCGCGATAACCAGGGACTGCGGCTTCAGTATCTGGTGCCAGGCTGCACTGGCCACGTCTGTCAAACTTCCCGTGGCCATGTCGAGCCTGCTACTGGCGCCCACGCTCCTCCGGCAGCTTCCGGCCGGCGCAAAGCTCGCCGTCTGGCCGCAGACTCAAGACACTGCGGCGAAGAGCTGCTGGGCATGGATTCATCCGCAGGGGCAAGAGTAGCCATCGGCGGCATCGAAGGTAATACGCGGCCGGCTAGTGTTACCGAAATGGAGTCCCCGGGTTGCAGTCTGTGTCGCGACTTCGCGCCGCACATCCCAAGATTGACGCACTCCTATTTGAATGTACATTGTCCCCGATGGTGACGTCAGCAATCCGTCGTAGGACAGGACTGCCCATCTATGACGCCGCGCCCCTTTATCGAATGACATTCGCGTCCGTGGCTTGACCGCTTGGAGGCCGTCAGGTGCTTGAGCGCGGCAGTCTCAAGTTTTAAGGGGTGGCAGCGTGGAATCTGCTCCTCGCGAAAGAAGGAAGCCCCAGGCGACTTTCGATCGTATATGCCGCGGCTAGGACGGAGGTGTCGGAATAGCGCGCGCCGACCAGTTGTAGCCCGACGGGCAGCCCTTGATCATCCAGGCCCGATGGAATCGATGCTGCTGGTTGCTGGGTCAAGTTGAAAGGGTAGGTGAAGGGCGTCCAGTCCACCCACCCCTTGTAACTATCATCCGGCACATTTCGCCCGACGGGGAACGGCGCGATAGGCATCGTCGGTGTGACCAAGAGATCGTAATTTTCGTGGAACTTCGCCATCAGAGCGGAGAGCTCGAACCGCATCGCCTCAGCTTCCTGAAATTCGGTAAGGGTGATCTTCAGCCCGCGTTCGGCACCTTCCAGAAAGCCAGGATCTAGTAATTGTCTTTGCTGTTTGTTCATTCGTGACACAATACGGGCGGCGCCAGCGAACCAGAATGTAGAAAACACCTCCACCGGATCCGCAAATCCCGGATTGACTTCGGCCACCTCGGCCCCAAGAGCTCGAAGCTGGTCGATCGCATTATCGGTAACGTTTTGGATATCTCGCGCCACCTTGACATAGCCGAGGTTCCGACTGTAGCCGATCCGCAGGCCCCTGATGGTGGTCTTTGCTGGATCGGGGTCGAGACCTAGGTACGCCGGACCCGCATAGCCATCGCGAGCGTCCTTTCGTGCAATCACATTCATCATCAGGATCGCATCCGCAACGGTGCGGGTCACCGGCCCCAAATGAGACAGCGTTGTCATGGCGCTAGCTGGCCATTGCGGAACGATGCCGAAGGTTGGCTTGAAGCCGAAGGTCCCCGTGAAGCTCGCCGGTATCCGGATTGATCCCCCGCCGTCGCTACCCTGATGAAGAAAGCCAAGGTTGAGCGCAGCCGCAACTGCCGCCCCTCCCGACGACCCGCCTGGTGTCAGGTCAGGATTCCA
>NZ_RZPI01000270.1:0-6905 GCF_003998715.1 Mesorhizobium sp. M7A.F.Ca.CA.002.15.2.1 | reverse complement strand
CCTTCAGGATATGAACGTCGACCGAACTGGCGATCTGCAGCACACCACCGGCCAGGAACAGGGCGCAGAAGGCTAGGCGGGCGGCTGTCACCGCCTTGAAGCGCATCAGCCACAGCATGACGCCGGTGGCGAAGAACACGCCGTGATGCACCAGAAGCAGGTCGAGCGTGCGTGTTTCGGCAAGGTCGGCCCAGTCGAGCGGGCAGTAGAGGCACCAGAACAGCGCGCTGACCAGGCCGATGGCGAGCGCCACAATTTCCATTAGATGGAAGCGGCCGAGCCGCAGCAAGGTCCAGACGACGGCATAGAAGGCGATCTCGATGCCGAGCGTCCAGTAGACGCTGTCCACCCATGGCGCGTAAGGGGCGAACAGGCCGGTGCGGACGAGCCTGACGACGGCATCGGTCGGCCAGCTGAGGCCGACGATCAAAAGCACCGCCGCAGTGACCGGCGCACAGATCCACACGGCCGGCGCCAGCCGTTTCACCCTGGCTTCGAAAAACCGCAGGGGTGTCGACCTTTCGGCGCTGAAGGCGATGACGAAGCCGCTGATGACGAAGAAGATCTGGACGCCGACCCAGCCGGATTCGACCCAGGCGCCTATTGCCGGCTGCGGGGGAACGCCGCCCGTGGCGCGCGCCGAAACACCGTCAGGATACGCCCACACCCAGAAGCCATAGTGGTAGACCATGACCATGACGGCGGCGAGAAAGCGCAGGATGTCGACGCCGCCAAATGTAATCTTCTGCTGAGCCATGCGACCTTTGTCGATGGCCCCCCGCGAACGACTTTAGGGTGCATTGCTGCGTCGCACAATAAAAGTATTGCTTGCCGATCGAAAAGGTCGTCCGCGGCCCACCTTCAGTGGCTCAAAGGCCGATCCCACGTTCCTTCAGCGCCGCAGTGATCTCGTCGAGGATGACCGGATCGTCGATGGTTGCCGGCATGGCCCATTCCTCCTTGTCGGCGATCTTCTGCATGGTGCCGCGCAGGATCTTGCCCGATCGCGTCTTGGGCAGGCGCTTGATCGTCACCACCGTCTTGAAGGCGGCGACCGGGCCGATGCGTTCGCGCACCAGGCCGACCACCTCGTTCTCGATGGAGCCGATATCGCGGGTCACACCCGCATTCAGCACCACGAAGCCCAGCGGAACCTGGCCCTTCATGGCGTCGGCAATGCCGATGACCGCGCATTCGGCGACATCGGGATGGGCCGAAAGCACCTCTTCCATGGCGCCGGTTGACAGGCGGTGGCCGGCGACATTGATGATGTCATCGGTGCGGGCCATGACGTAGAGATAGCCGTCCTCGTCGACCATGCCGGCATCCGCCGTCTTGTAGAAGCCGGGGAACTCGTCGAGATAGGCTTGGCGGAACCGTTGATCGGCATTCCACAGCGTTGGCAGGCAGCCGGCCGGCAGCGGCAGTTTGATCACCACATTGCCCAGCGTGCCGCGCTTCACCTCATGGCCAGCATCGTCGAGCACGCGGATGTCGTAGCCGGGCATCGGCACGCCGGGCGAGCCGTATTTCACCGGCAGCAGGCCAAGGCCGGCGGGATTGATCGTCATCGGCGAGCCGGTCTCTGTCTGCCACCAATGGTCGACCACAGGCACATTCAGCTTCTGCTCCGCCCATTTGATGGTTTCCGGGTCGGCGCGCTCGCCGGCAAGAAACAGCGTGCGGAACTTCGAGAGGTCGTGTTTGGCAATGAACTCGCCCTTCGGGTCCTGCCCCTTGATGGCGCGGAATGCGGTCGGCGCGGTGAACAGCGCGACCACGCCATGCTCCGCTATCACCCGCCAGTAGGTGCCGGCATCGGGCGTGCCGACAGGCTTGCCCTCGAACAGGATGCTGGTGCAGCCATGCAGCAGCGGTCCGTAGACGATGTAGGAATGGCCGACCACCCAGCCGACATCGGATGCCGCCCAGAACACCTCGCCCGGCTTGACGCCGAACTCGTTTTCCATCGTCCATTTCAGTGCGACCATATGGCCGCCATTGTCGCGCACGATGCCCTTGGGCTGCCCGGTCGTGCCCGATGTGTAGATGATGTAGAGCGGATCGGTGGCAAGCACCGGCACGCAGTCGACATTGGCGCCCGCTGCCCGTTCGCGGGCGACGGCATCGGCGTAGTCGATGTCGAAATGCTCCTTCAACTCGCAGCGCAACTGGTCGCGCTGCAGGATCAGGCAGGCGTCCGGCTTGTGGCGGGAGATCTCGATCGCCTTGTCGAGCAACGGCTTGTAGGCAACGACGCGGCCTGGCTCCAGGCCACAGGATGCCGAAATGATCAGCTTCGGCCTGGCATCGTCGATGCGGGTGGCAAGCTCATGCGAGGCGAAGCCGCCGAAGACCACCGAATGCACCGCGCCGATGCGGGCGCAGGCGAGCATGGCGATGGCCGCCTCGGCCACCATCGGCATGTAGATGATGACGCGGTCACCCTTGCCGATGCCGCGGTTCTTCAGCACCGAAGTCAGCGCGACGACCTCGCGCTTCAGCTCGGCATAAGTGAACTTTTTCACGGTTCCGGCAATCGCACTGTCATGGATCAGCGCGATCTGGTCGGCGCGGCCGCCGGCGACGTGGCGGTCGATGGCATTGTAGCAGGTGTTGCAGGTGGCGCCGGTGAACCAGCGGCCATAGACACCGGCATTGGCGTCGAACACCTTGTCCCAGGGCGAATACCAGTCGATGGCGCCGGCCGCATCCGCCCAGAATTGTTCCGGATCGCGTTTCCAGCCTTCATAGACCTCGTGATAGCGTGAAGCCATCCATACCTCCCCGGGAAATGTTTTTCTTCCTTCCAGATAGCGCGCTCTACCCTTGGCCGCAAATCCACGCCATTGTGACGACGGCATCGACCTGGCGCTTGGGGGCAAGCAGTTATGAACTGCGAGACGGGACTGGGGTGGTGATGTCTGCTGCTGTGCGGATCATCGGGCGCTTTTCGCTATCATCGGTCATGGGCGCCGTACTTGCTATGTCCACCGGAACCGCTGAAGCCGGCGATGCCGCGGCACGGCACATCATCGGCTTTTCGCCGGATGGCGCTTATTTCGCCTTCGAGCAATATGGAACGCTCGACGCCGGCGCCTCGGACTCCGGCTGGTCTGAGATCGACGTCATCGATACCCGTACGGATCGGTTCGTTGGCGGTAAGCCGATCCTCGTCGTCGATGAGACGGAGGAGGCGACACTGACGCTGGAGCAGGCGAGGGCGCAGGCCGCCGCTCAGGCGGCGCCCATTCTCGCCCATTATGCAATCACATCCCCAGCCGAGCAGACAGCGTCCGACAAATTCACCTTTCCGGGTGAAATGGTTGCCTACAACGACATCTCCCGCCTCGAACAGGTGTCGCAGAAATGGCTGTCGCCGCTCCATGGCGAAACGGGCGTTTCGACCATCCAGCTCGACGAGATCCTGGCAGCCAGCACGAGCGATTGTTCGGCGAGTTTCGCAACGACGGAGCAGCGCGACACATCTGGCAAGGCACTCGGCTTCCGGCTGACGCTGCAAGGCCAGGACGGCAAGCCGTTCAAGATCCTGCACGAGGACAAGACCGTGCCGGGCTCAAGAAACTGCCCGACCTCCTACAGCCTGTCGGAATCCTACGAACTTACCCCGGCCGGCAAGCCGGCGGTGATCGTTGTGCTGGTGCAGCGTTTCAGCCAGGGTTTCGAGGGGCGCGATCGCCGCTTCCTCGCGGTGACCGGGGAGCCACGCTGAGAGGTCACGCCCAAGCGCTGGCAGCCGATCTGTCTGAAGGTTGTTTCTAGATCGGCAGGGCCACAAGCATGAGGCCAATGCCGCCAGCGATCAAAATGGCTGTCGCCAGCGCTTTTCTATGACGTTCGAAGCTCGTCGGAGCTCGCTCCCAATTGTAACGCATACGCTATCTCCCCAATACCCAGGCAGGTTTTACCTTACTTAGGGGAAGAAATGCAACGTCCGCTGCCGGCAGCCCGCTGTTTGTCACGTTTCATCGATAACTATTTCTGGGCCGAATGCGGCCGGGAAGACGCAACCGAGCAGGTTCTAACGCGACTGGCGCGGAGAATCTGTCAGCAAGGCCGTTGGTCCGTGCACCGGGCTCCCGTGATCGGCCGATAGACAGCGCTCCACCTCCGCGCTATCTGATTTCCGGGATGAGCATGGCTTGGAGGGGGCGTGGTGGAAATAGTCTCTGGAACCGTTCTGCGGCTGGCCGAGGATGCCTCGGTGCAGCATGTGGGCGATGGCGCAGTCGTGCTTTTGGCGCGCAGCGGCCAGCTCTATACATGCAACGGCACGACCGAAGCCTTTCTCGACAAGGTGGACGGCGCGCGCAACCTCGACCAGATCGTCGACCTGCTGTGCGAGGAGTTCGAGGTCGACAAGGGGACGCTCGATCAGGACATGGCGGCACTGGCCACGGATCTGATCTCGGAAGGTATCCTCGCCGCGCCAGGTGCTTGATGGCTGACGGCCCGCTCCTGCGCGCTCTTTTTCGCTGCCATCTCTGGGCGAGCGCGCGGCTGATGCCGGTCCTTGTCACCAACCGGAGCTTCGAGGAGGTGCTCAGATGGGCGCCGCTCGCCTCGTCGACGCCCTATCGCGGTCTGCCGTCCGCCTACATCGTCGAGAGCGTCAACCGCACGGTCCGCCACCCCTGGCTGATGCGTGACCGCAGGTGCTTGAGGGAAGGTCTGCTCGGTCATCGTTTCCTGCGACTAGCCGGCTTCGATCCGGACCTGCGCTTCGGCGTCGAACCGCAGTCGATGCAAGCGCAGCGTCTATCGGCGCATTGCTGGGTCTGCCTCGACGGCAAGCCGGTGGTCAGCGACAAGCTTCCCGGCATGGTCGAGATCTATCGTCATCATGCCGATGCCGTAAAGGCGCGTCCCGCTTGACCAGACCTTCAGCCTGCTATGGCCTCAACGGCCTGATCCTTGGCATATCGGCCGAGCGCTCCGAGCTGTGGCAGGATTTCGACCGGATGCTGGGCAGCCTGCGCATAGGGGAACCCGTCGCGCCGGACTTTCGTCTTGAGATCACCGAAACAGACACGCTGGACGAGACACCCAATGGATCCCTGGTCTTCGATGGCGAGGTGCCGGAGGATGGTCCCTGCCGGATGATCGAGGATGGCGGCATTGTCCATCTGGTCTTTCCCGGGCGCCAAACCGTTGCGATCAATGGTGGGGAAGGTTGGGCCGAACTCCGGATTAGCACCGGTACGAAAGCCGCCTGGACGCCGTCGATGTTGGTCCTGGATGCCGCGCTCGACGCCGGTGGCCAGCATATGCTGCATACGGCCGGGCTGACCTTGCCTGACCGCGATGCGGTGGTGCTGATCCACGCCCCGAGCGGCACCGGCAAGACCACGACGTCGCTGGCGCTGGCAACACAGGGCTTTGGCCTCTGCTCCGACGACGCCATGATCCTGAATGTCGCTTCGGGCAAGGTTGTAGCCTGGGGCTTGCCGCGCGCCGTCAAAATCCACCGGAAGACTGCCGAAATGATCCCGCAGGTGGCGCCATGCCTTGGCCAGACGTGGGATCGCAACGGCGAACAGCCGGTCTCGTTAGAACGGTTGGGCGGTATCATCCGGGTGGAAAACGCATCCGCCCGGCCGGTGGCGGCGCTTCTGCACCTGGCGCGTTCCGCCGACGGGCAGACCCGGCTCGTCGCCATGGCCAGGACCGACGCGATGGTGGCGCTGGCAGTCGACAATGTCCGCACCGGCATGACCGGGCTGCTGCCGATGCAGAAGCGCAGGCTGGCGACCATCGCCGGGCTGGTCAATGCGGTGCCGACCTTCCAGCTCGAAGTAGGCGCGCGCCCGGCTGACGCTGCGGCGCTGATCCGCGGCACCCTGGATTGACGTCAAGTCAGGCTACTTGCGGCCTGGCCTTGGCCAATCTCTGAATCCACCGGAAGGCGTCGCGGCGCAGGCGCGAGCCCAGTCTGTCCCTGGAATTGACGCCAAGCAGCGTATTCGTTGTGATCAGCCGCCTGGCCAGCCGTATGGAGAGGTCGGGCTTGATGCGGCCGGCGAGTTCGAGCGCGCGGCTCTCGTCGAACAGCTGGCCGGTCACATTGAGCACGATTGCCAACTCCAGTTCGATGCCGGTCATACGGGCAGCGTCGAACAGGCGTGCTTCCGCTTCGGGTGATTGCAGCGCCCGCACGCCTTGCAGCACGTCCACGCAAAGCTGCAGGCGGTGGAATTTGTGGCCGCCGGCGGCGTGCACGATGGCGATCGTTAGAAGAGCCGCCGGCGTGTCCGTGGCTTCGCCGTCGATGGCGCGCAATTCAGGGAAACCCAGCGACAGGCGCCGCCGCATGCCGGTGTCATGCACGAGGTCGCCATGCAGTTCGACCAGCAGGCTGGAATTCTCTTTTTCCAACCATTTGAATTCCTGCAATTCGTAGGATTCGGCCTCGTTGCTGCCAAGCTCGAAGCCGCATGCCGCGATCACCTGGTTTGCCCTGGCCAGATTGGCGGGTTCGACCAGGATGTCGATGTCGGTGAAGGGCCTGTCGGCGACGTTGCGGTAGAGCTTTCGCGCGAAGACGGGTCCCTTGACGATCCGCGCCGGAATATTGTCCGCCGCCAGTCCCTTCATGATGCGGTCGCCATGATACTTCAACAGCATCGACTGGCCGGTGGCGATCGTTGCCTTCTGGCGCAGATCCTCCAGCTTGCCGTGCAGGTCGGCATCCGCTGGCAGCCGCGCGTCCCCGCTGAGCTTGCGCAACATGATCGGCAGCACGCCGTGAAACTCGGCATTGTCGAGCAGCGCCGTCAGCGTCTTTGCCGACAAATCTTCGCCGCCTGCCGCCGCCTCGGGGTCAGCGAAGCGCAGCAAGAGTCTTTCTTGGGCGGAAGTAAGCGGTGGCAGCATCAACCCAGCTA
>NZ_RZPI01000026.1:0-20173 GCF_003998715.1 Mesorhizobium sp. M7A.F.Ca.CA.002.15.2.1 | reverse complement strand
GACAGGTGGGGAGGCAGGCTCGTCTTCCAACAGTTGCCGCAGTTCCCCTGGCTCGAATGCCATCATCGGTGGGGAGGCGGGTTCATCCTCCAGCAGCTGCCGCGGCTCTTCCTCGTGCGGCAAGCGCCTCCTTAGCCGGTCTTGCAGCGCCTGCCGATCGGCAACGAGGTTGTCGAGGGGCAGCGGCTCGTGGTCTGGCCGCTGCCCTTTCACCAATCGTTCAACCAGCGCCCACGTGCCCTCCAGGACAAATACGCCGCAATCATAATGGTTCGTCTGTCTGGCCATGGGGGCTGGCGCCAAGGTGGCATTCAGCAGTCCTGCGAGCTGTTTTGCAGGCACGTCGTTATATCCCTCTCGCTGGAGGGAGTCGTAGTGATAGGCGAACCGCCTTTCCGGGTCGCGGCGATCAACGAGCAGCAGCGACCAATGGGTGCCGGGGCTAGTAGCCGTGCCATTATTCACTGGCAAGAACAGGAAGTCGGCTGTGGCGTTGTTTTGATTATAGATGGACTGCAATATGCCTCGAGCGTCTTGCGGCGACGTGTGTCGCAGTAGATGGGATACGGAAGGATCCACCAGCCGAGTCCGGGCAGCGAGCGCCGGATTGATCCCCTGCAGTTGCCCCTCCAGCAAATTGTAATCTCTCTGGATATGGGCGTCGCTCAGCCATTCGGCGGCGCCGAGCACCCGCCCCGTTGCAACGTTGGACGGGGCTGTCGGATCGAGCGCCCCGATCTGAGCCCCAGAGGAACTGGTAGTCAGTGTGGTCACATCAACCAGTGGAAGGCCGCGGTAGGTGCCTGGCAGCCTAGCGGTTGCTGGCGAGGCGGGTTGGGGAGCTCTTGCCGGTGCCGCTGGCCCAGCTTCAGCAGCGGCCCCAACGCGCCTGGTGACTGCGTCTGCCGGATGAGCAGAAAGGACAGTTTCGCGCCCGAGCACAATGCGCGGCAGGATATCCCGGAGGTGAGCCAATGCAGAACTGATACTTAGCCTATTACCATAGGAGACAGCCTTGAAGCTCTCAACATCTTTATCCAGCGATTTGTCGTGAATCCGAGCCGCAATCCCAAGCTTGTTATTTTGACGCAGGTACTGACTAAAATGTCTAAGAAAATTTGTATAGCCGCCCACGGTATCTGGATTCCGTCCGGTCGCAGGCGCTGCCAGGTACTCCTTGGTCGAAGCGGCTCTGTAATTTCTAATGAGCTCGGCATCGTCAGGATAGGGGATCACGACAGGGCGAGCCATAATCGGGGCTCCGCCTGTCGACTTCTTGAGGTAACGCAGTGCGCCAGCCACGGTGGAGGAACCACCCGTACTCTCGTACTCCTTGAGATCCTGATCCAGCGACGAATGGTAAAGCCGAGCAGCAAACCCTGGCTTGTTGTTTTGAAGGAGCCACCGACTAAAGCCGAAAAGAGAATTTACATTGTAAGTGACCGTGTTCGCTTTGGCCTTACCCGCGTGGAATGCTGCCCTCAGCCCTTCGATAGCGGTCGCATCGTTGGAATAGACAGGACGCTTGTCGGCACCGTCGGGGACTACAATTGGACGATCCGGCTGCACTGTCGAGGGCATCGACCCACCACCTCCGGGATGCGGTGCTGGGGTGGATTCGTGCTCATCCCTCTGCCTGACGAGCTGCGCCTCACATTCCGGTGTAGCCACCTCATGAGGATCCTGCATCGGTTCGATCCCCTCCATCTCCTGCTGCAACCAAGCCAAAGCTTGGCGAGCGGCCTGCGCGGCTTCATCAACCGCGGAGGATGTCTCCACACCTCTGGCGGACGCCGGCAGAGCCTGCTCCGCCCGCCGTCGAAAGAGCTCTGGCGAGGCGGATTTCTCCGCCCACAATCTGGGCTGCGTAGCGAGTCCCCGTCCAGATTTATGTGGCACCGCCTCGCTTGGCAGCGGGCTGCTCCTGTCCCGTGCAGCTACCAGCTCCTCCGGGGCGCCCTGGTCGCCGTGGCGCCAGTTCAAGTGAGGGACGGCCTCTCCAAAGTCGGGCGCTTGGTGTTGGTGCGCGGTTGGGGCGAGAGACAATGGTAGATCGGTGCCCTCCTTATAACCTACCGGCAGGAGCTCCTCTGGCCAATCGAATCCCTGCTGTGGTGCGGTATGCTGAGCAGCGTCGCCACGGGGACGAGCCTCCATGCTGACCGCGTTTTCCAGATGATTCCCGAGTATAACGCGCGGCGGGTTCTTGCGGAGATAAACCAGCGCAGATTCGATCGGAGCTCCACCATTAGAGGAGGCGGCCTTGTAGCTCTCAACATCTTTATCCAGCGATTTATCGTAAATGCGACCCGCAATTCCGAGCTTGTCATTTTGACGTAGGTAATGACTGAAATGGTTAAGAGCAGTTGCGTAGCCGCTCGCGGATCTGAAATGTCTGGTGAGCGCGGCGTCGTCAGGATGGGGGTTCAGGACAGCGCGACCCACAATCGGGCCGGCTCCGCCCATCGACTTCATCAATTGACGCAGTGCGCCAGCCACGGTGGAGGAACCACCCCTACTCTCGTACTCCTCGAGATCCTGGCTCAGCGACGGATGGTAAAGCCGAGCAGCAAGCCCTGGCTTGTTGTTTTGAAAGAGCCAACGACTAAAGCCGAAAAGAGAATTTGTGCTGCGAGTGACCGTGTCCGGCCTGGCTTTACCCGCAAGGAGTGCTGACTTCAGCCCTTCGATGGCGGTGGCATCGTTGGAATAAACAGGACGCTTGTCGGCACCGTCGGGGACCACAATTGGACGATCCGGCTGCACTGTCGAGGGCATCGACCCGTCGAGATGCGGTGCTGGGGTGTATTCGTGCTCGTCCCCCTGCATCACAAGTTGCGCCTCCCGTTCCGATGTACCCACCTGATCGGTGGGGAGTTGCATCATCACGCGAGCGCCTGAGTTGCCAACCTCACCTGGTTGCCGCTCAGTGACAGCATGCTGCAGATTGCTTTGGATCCTCTGCCTCTTCGTTGGTCTCAACTCACCTTTACCATGCGAGCCATTGACGAGGACCTCCTCGCCTAGCGCACCCATCAACTCGTCCGCCGCCTGCAGTTCGCCCAAGTGCTGCTCAAAACCGGCTTGGCCGGCCTGTCCGCTTGCTCGTGCGGTACGGCGTGCTGCACCTGCAGCCAAGCTGCCACGATGAATGTCTAGTTTGTACGGGTGCACGCTATCCTCACTTCCACAGATCACATGAGCAACCTACTCAGGCAAGCTTTCGAGAGGCTGACGAGGTCCGCCGCCGCGGAAGGCGAAGGCTGGTTTTCTGCTCAGCGGTTGACGGCCTCGCGTGTTGCGGCCGCGCCGGGTATCACGCCAATCAATCTGAATAGTCGATGCGTCAAACGAACCAGGATGGGATTTTCGTAGCGGGGCTGCTCTACTCACTCTTGTCCTGAGGGCAGAATTCAACCATATCGCCGAGCAACTGGATGCCGATTGGATACCCGATCCGGAAAGCTTCAGCTCATATGTGACGCGAGGATGAGAATCGTGGCAGCTCCAGACCGACGGGCTGCCACCCACAGCGGCGATGACCGACGAGGGTCTTCTATTGCCAAGGCAATCGTCCGTTCGGGGACCTATGTGTTCCAATGCTCGTCGAGCGGATCGGTGGGCCGCACCGCCGTAGCGTTACGGCGAGCGGAAGCGGCGTTGGGTGCGGCTTTTCCCCTGAACGCTTCACACCAGGCTGATAGGGGATCTTGCAATCGCACACACGCGGTCTGCAGGCGTGCCTATCAAGCAGTTTGCTCAGACCAACGTCGCGGCGAGCCGATCCTCAATACGCAGCGCAAGTCCTAGACTCCACGATCGTCCTTCGGTGCAGATTTGCTCGCGCCTCGCCCTGATTACAGCTGATAAGGCGAGCTAACAATTGCAAGAGCCACAAGCTATTCCAGCTCGATCGGTTTGGTGTTCCAGTCGGGCGGGGTCTGACCGAGAATGTTGCGAACGAAGAAGTCTAGGAGTTTGCGCTCGGTGTAGGTGCCTAGAGTATGGTGATTGGCACCAGGAACGTAGACCATGTCAAAATCTTTTCCTGCCTTGATGAGTCGATCGGCAAGCTGGAACGAGCA
This sequence comes from Mesorhizobium sp. M7A.F.Ca.CA.002.15.2.1, assembly GCF_003998715.1. Classification (NCBI taxonomy): domain Bacteria; kingdom Pseudomonadati; phylum Pseudomonadota; class Alphaproteobacteria; order Hyphomicrobiales; family Phyllobacteriaceae; genus Mesorhizobium; species Mesorhizobium sp. M7A.F.Ca.CA.002.15.2.1. Next base: position 16,088 of record NZ_RZPI01000026.1, on the reverse strand, counting down.
AAACGGATCGACATTATCATCCATTTCGCCGACCGCGATCATCAGCTTGCCCTGCAGCCTGTGAGCATTGTCAACGGCGGAGGATTGCGAATATTCAATGCCGACCGGCCACCCCATCCAAAGTTCGTTCCACCAGGTCTTGTCTATCCTGTTGTCGAAGCAGCCGTTTTTGGCGACGGCGACCTTGTAGAAATCGGGGTGAAAGAGCAGCGCGCTGACTGCACTCTGGCCGCCGGCGGATGCGCCAAAAATGCCGACGTTGGATATGTCGTACCATGGATATTGCGCGGCCGCCGCCTTGTGCCACAGAATGCGATCGGGAAATCCTGCGTCCTTCAGATTCTTCCAAGCAACATCATGGAAGGCGCGGGAGCGGTTGTTGGTGCCCATGCCGTCGATCTGAGCAACGACGAAGCCCAGCTGCGTGAGCGGCTCTGTCCACCGCGAGAAGGATTTTGGGACGAAGGAGCCGTGGGGTCCAGCATAGATATTCTCCACAACCGGGTATTTCTTCGTCGGGTCGAAGTTGGCTGGCAGGTGGAGCACGCCCCAGATGTCAGTTTTGCCGTCGCGCCCCTTGGAATGGAAACTGAGCGGCGGCTGCCAGCCTGCGGCGACGAGCTCAGAAATGTCGGCCGTCTCGATCTGCTGGAGCTTGGCATTGTCGCTGGCGCGGTAGAGTGCCATGCGCGGGGGCAGATCGATGCGTGACCAGAGATCGACATAATAGCGCCTGTCAGGCGAGAACTCGATATGGTGGTTGGCCGGTTCGGGCGTCAGTGCAGTCAGTCCCTTGCCGTCAAAGCCGATGCGGTAAGCATGGACCCAATAGGGGTCCTCCTGCGAGTTCATCCCGCTCGCCTCGAACCAGATCTGACGCTTGACCGGATCGACATGGTTGACCCTCCGGACGACCCACTCACCTCGCGTGATCTGGTTTTCGAGCGCGCCTGTCCGGCCGTTGAAAAGATACAAATGCTCATACCCGTCGCGCTCTGATGCCCAGATGATCTCCTTCCCGTCATCGACATCGTAACGGAAGATTTTTCCGGCATCCTCCTGGCCATGCCCCAGCGGCAAATAATCAACGAATGTCTCGCTGGTCTCATCGATCAGGGAGCGCCCGCGGCCCGAGGCGGCGTCTACCTCGACCAGGCGATAAAGCTGATGCCCGCGCTGGTTATATTCGAAAGTGAAGCCGCGGCTGTCCGCCCACCACCGGAGAGGGGAAAGTTCGAAGACGTTCGAGAAGAGGGCACCGTCAATCACGATCTGGCGCCGGCCGGCAATGTCGAACAGGACTGGCTGGGGCAGCGGAAGGACATCGCCCGGCCTGGGATAGAATTTTGTTGAATATTCCCGCTCCAACTGGTCCGTCGAAGAATTGAGGTAGCGGACCTCTCGCCTATAGCCGGGGCGAACAAGGTAAGCGGCGAGGTGGCGCGAGTCCGGCGACCAGCTCAGCGTCGAAAAGACGTAGCAATTGCCTTCGGCTCCGTCCCGGCTCAGAGGAACATCCTGCAATCCGTCCTCGCTGCGCAGGAAAACGTTGCAGTTCTTGATATAGGCGATCCATTTGCCGTCGGGCGACGCGTTGCTCTTGTCGGGGTTGTTCTCCGCTGGCGGCGTGTAGCGGTGGCTGAGCTCCCTACGGTCCCCTTTCCTTGCATCGAATGTGGTGCTGGTACAGTCATAGCTTGCAAGGTCGCAGCTCCACCGGGTGTCTTCAATCTGGAAGTCGAGCCTGCGACCATCCTCACTCAGTTCGAAACGGTCGAACGGAAGATTGCCGGCTTGATAGCTCTCATGGCTCACCTTGTTTAGCGCTGCCGCCAGACGCGCCTGATCGAAAGCGGGCCGCTTGAAACCCGTGGCAGCATCGACCTGCATGAACTGCTGCTCGCCGTGGCTAGTCCGGCGGTAGACGAAGGCTTCACCCCCGGTCAGCCAGAAAGGCATTTTGGGGACATTGACAGTGAGCCCGCCATATCGATCGTTGATCGTAAGTGCGCGCTTGAAATCGGCCGGCGCTAGCGTCGGGTGTAAACTTTTCGAACCCTTGGCCAGCGTCTGAGTTGCCGATCGCCATGCGGCGCGCGTCAAAGCGCCGATCCTGGACATACCTGTTCACTTCTTTCGGTTTTCGGAATGCTAATTTTGAAGTTGGGTTCTCGTCGCCGGTCTGCAGCAGCGCCGAAGCGTCGCCTTGGAGGAGAGCCAGCACGCGGGTGCAGCCAGGCACGCGCAACAGGGGCGCTCCTTGGACATCCAGGCACTGGTTCGGGTGCCGATTGAAGAGTTGGCGTCCGCCGCCGAAACAACCAGGAAAGAGCGTCCATGCAGCCCTGACGCGACTATTTCCCCGCGAGTATGGCCGCTTGCTTTTCTGCATCATCTGAAAGGTCCTGCTCTAGTCGGGCCGGATGTCACCCCGGCAGAAATCATTGTGCTATTTCGACAATCTCCGAGCGATTGCCGCCGGCCCATGACGAGGTTTACCGATAGGGCGCAATATGCGTGCCAAAGGAAAAGCGGTTTAAATACACGGCAATCCGCCTATGTCGCATCCCCAACATCGTCGCACACCGGACAATGCCGGACGAAATTGTCCCGGGGCGTCAAATTGGTTTGATGGTGACCCAAGGAGTTCTGGCTTTATCTGAGGCGTTCGGCCTTTTTCGAAAGCCGGACTCTTCGCGCGTTTCCGACGGCCCGAAGCGCCTGATCAAAGCTGACGGCATTCCCGGGTCTTGGCCTTGCCACAGCAGCACCTGCTGCATCAATTCCGACGGACGCTGTAGAACACCTGCAACACACGGCCCGCAGCAATTTCTCCGGCGCAACGCTGGGGCGACCGCCTTTGGCACTGCAGGCGTACATGCCGGAAAGGATGCCGTCTAGCCGCACCAGCGCTCCATTGATCATCAGCCGGTGCGGGCACCAGGATGACCGGCTGGAACGAAATCTTCCAACCGCTTCATCGTGAACAGCTGCTCCATGAACACATCGCTCCCGTCAATCGAGCCGTCTCGCCAGGGGGATCAATAGTCTGTCTTTGGCGTAGGTATTTCAGCAGCCTGCTGTTAGCGTGCGGACGACGCCGACATCAACCGGCGGACAAATGCGACGAGGGCAACAAGCGCGCCTGACGCAACGCCGCCAGATCAGCCGAGCCCGTGCAGAAGCAGGCGACGGCCAACTGGCGGATGACGATCTCGAAATGCGCGACAACGGCCCCGGTGGACACTGTCGCCGCGCCCAGCACGCTGGCCGCCTGCCCGGCGATGTCCGCGCCCAGGCGGATGGCCTTGGCCACGTCGACGCCATCGCGGATCCCGCCCGACGCGATCAGCTTCACCGTTGGCAGCGCCCGACGCACCGCCTGCACGCTGGTCAGGGTGGAATCCCCCAATCGGCGAATGACATCGCCACTGCACGGTCGGCGGCATTGCGGGCGCGCTCGCCCTCCACTGCGGCCCAACTGGTGCCGCCGGCGCCGGCGACATCGATTACCGCCACGCCCGCCTCGACGAGCGCACAGGCACCGAGGCGGACAGGCCCGCCCCCACTTCCTTGGCCACCATCGGCACGCCCACGATGCGCGCGGCGCCAGCGATCAGCGCCAGGACGCCGCGCCAGTTCGCGGTCGCCCTCCGGCTGTACCGCTTCCTGCAGCGGATTGAGATGGACGATGAGCCCATCGGCCTCCAGCGCGTCCACCGCGCGACGCGCCAGGTCCAGGCCGTCGGCCTCCCGCAGTTGCGCGGCGCCGATATTGGCCAGCAAGGGAATGTCTGGCGCCAGGCGGCGCAGCGCGCGCGTTAGCCCCTGGGAGTTGCGGGATTGCAGGCTCACACGCTGCGAACCGCACATGGCGATCCCCAAGGCTTGCGCTGCCTCGCTCAAATGCCGGTTGATGGCCTCGGCCCGTGGCATGCCGCCGGCCATAGAGCTGATCAGCAGCGGCGCGCGCATAGCCTTGCCCAGCAGCGAGGCGCGCAGGTCGATCTGCGTCAGGTCCAACTCGGGCAGTGCGCAGTGTTCGAGATGGATGTACTCCCAGCCAGCGGCCACCGTGGCCGGCGCCGTTCGCCGATCCAGCACGATGTCCAGATGTTCGTCCTTCCCCGGCTCAGGGCGGTGTCGCTCATGCTCGCTCCATCCGTAGCAGCGGGCGACGGCGTTGCGTCGGATCGAACCGACGGCAGCGCGCCCAAGCCGCCGCCTCCGGCGCGTCCAGGCCGACGCACGCTGGCCTCCCCCTGCAGCGTCGCTGCGATAGCGGCTGGTCGAAGTCTGGTAGTACTGCGCGCGGATCGCCGCCATCGCCTCGATCAACGGTCCCCACGGCGCGGGAAAGCATTCTTCCGCCATCACCCGGTGCAGCATGCGCGTATGGCCGGCCAACTCGTCGTTGAGGAACTCAACCACAGGCATAGCCGGATAGCGCTGCAGAAGCAGGATCGCCGCGTTATCGCCGGCCGACCTGTCCTTGTCGCGTCCATGCAGATCGTTCTGCAGGCGCCCTATCACTGAGATGAGCCGCAGGACCTGGCGAAACGCTGGACGCGCGCGCAAGGTCGCCATGTCCAGCCCCCACAGCAGCGACAGGCAACAGAACACGGTCCCGTAAGCGATCGAATCGATGCCGTTGTGCAGGTACTCGGCGTAAGACCAGCGTCGCGCCCCTGCCGCCTGCGCGTGTCCGGCGCGCAGCGCCGCGCAGTAGCACCGGGTATAGTCGAGAAGCCGAGCATAGTCGTGACGATCGTAAGCGAGCGCAGCCAGCGAAGCGCGCAGCTGAGCGCAGCCCTCGAATCCGGAGAGCACGCACGGTACGCCGTGCCCCAGCGCCTGCTCCAGGGCGGCGAGCTGCTCCGGCGCGATCAGGCCAACGTCGTTGCAATCGTCTAGCCAGAACAGCAGCGCCAGTTCGCGATAGAACGCCACGATCAGCGTTTCGTCCTGCGGATCGCGGCCGGTGCGGGCGCTGGTGTCGCGCAGGCTCGGGTGAATGCGTTGCAGGATATACTGGCCGCCCCTTACCGCTTCCTCAGCATGCTCATCCGCGAAACCGGTCAGGGCACGCCCCCACTCAAGCACCTGCTGCAGCGCGCGTTCGGTCTGGATCATGGCGCCGCCCCTGCTCCCTCGGCTACGACGCGCCGCCCACAACGAAGCGCCAGCCACAACCCGGCGAGACCGCATCTCCGCGCCATAACGGCGATCGCGAAGTTATCGATCCGATTGCCAGTTGCTGATGCAAGCTCTTGTGAACGGCCGTTAGGACCGGCCCGCAGCCTCGCCGGCAGTATCGAGCAATCCGCTTGCGCCGGCTCGCCATAGCAGGCGAGGACGGCAAGGTCGCCGGCGGCAAACGCACGCGAGCACATTGCAAGCGACATCCGCGAACGCGGCGCCGACTGGTCAGCCTCCGCCTCGGTGCCCGCATATGTCCGCGAGTCGAGCAGCGCCTTCGCCACGAAATGAGCAGAACGCCTTACGAGCATCGACCGCCGGCTGCTGCGCATGCGCGATGATGAGGCATGGTCTCGCAGCGGACCCGTTCCGACAGATGCTGCACCAGGGACGAGGCGACCTTATCCAACAAGGCACCACTTGCGCTGTTTGTGGAGACGAGCGTCGGCTGCATCCATGCGGCTGCTTGAGTGGTGAAGACTCTGAACGACGGTTCCTACGGCGCTGCCGGCGCAATCGGCTGCTTGGGGGACGCGTGACGCAGTCAAAGCTCCCCTTGCCAAGCACGGAGCAGGCGAGTGAGAGAGCAGATGAATAGGCGTGTCGCCAATATTTTTGCATTGCTCTAATCGATTATAGTTGTGAGGAGCAATTTGAGACCATTTACTTGCGGCTCAAGTCACCCATAAAAGAAGGCAAGCACCGATTCGGTAGCTTATCCCCTGTCTTTCGCGTACTCGCGGCCGTGGCGCCGGGTGAACGATTGAAGACCGCCGGTCTCACTCGCAGGTGGGCGCCAGGGCGTGGGGCGGTTGGCAAGCCACAGGAGTAGGACAATGTCGAAGGATTCGGGTAAGGGCGATAATCACGGCGGCGGACCGGGCAAGATCGAGATCACGGTGGTGGTGAACGGCCAGCCCACGCAGGTCGAAGCCAATCCCAACCAGCCGCTTCACGTCATTCGTACCAAAGCCCTTGAGAACACGCAGAATGTCGCCCAACCAGCCGAGAATTGGGAATTCAAGGATGAGGCCGGCAACTTGCTCGATGTCGACAAGAAGCTTGGCGACTTCGGTTTCCCGAATACTGTGACCCTGTTCCTCAGCCTGAAGGCGGGCGTCGCAGGTGCCTAAACACCAAAGTGTGGATCCGGAGGTCTCCCGAGCGAAGTTTGATCGGGAGATCGGCCGGTTCCGGCCATATGCTGATGTCTATCGGGCTCAGGGCTGCTTCTTGATCGAGGCGACCTTTCCGCGCGCTTTCTTCATTTTCGCCAGCCCCAAGTTAAAGCCACGGGTGGTCAGCGCAGCGAGCGAGGTCGACTTCACCGACTACGACTTAAGACCACCGTCCGTGGTCTTCGTCGATCCGTTTACGCGTCATCCGATTGCCCGGAAAGATCTATACCTGAAAATGCTTAGACGTCCGCCGCTGCCCGGAACGCCGCCGGAGATGATAGGAGCTCTCATCCAGCAGAACGCCGTGCCGCTGACGGACTTCATCCAGGCCAACAGTCCCGAGGACGAACCATTCCTGTGCATGGCGGGCGTCCGGGAATACCACGACAATCCAGCCCATTCAGGTGATCCATGGCTGCTTCATCGGGGTTCTGGCGAAGGCTGTTTGGCCTTCATCCTGGACAAGATCATCAAGTACGGAATCGTTCCTATAGAGCAGTTGCAGATTCAACTCCAACCGACAATCGTAGGAATGGTGGTATCCCCTCAGGCGATACAAGAATGACTGGTTTGAGAGATGTAACGATCGTGACTCTCCCGCGCGGCTGCATCTCGACCACGCATGGGCATCTGCGCTCAGTTGGTCGCGAGGGCAATGAGGGGATGGCGCTCTGGGTCGGCGTTCAGCAAGAGCGGCACTTTGCCGTAACAGAGACGGTTATCCCGGCGCAGCGTCACATTCGGACAAACGATGGCGTTTGCGTGATCGTTGCGGCCGAAGAACTGCACCGGCTCAATGTCTGGCTCTACAAAAGCGGCCTGAAACTCTTGGCCCAGATTCACAGCCATCCGGGCCGCGCCTACCATTCGACGACGGACGACGCTTATGCGGTTGCTACCACGGTTGGGTGTCTGTCGCTGGTAGTGCCGAATTTCGCCCGCGAGCCTTTCGATTTTGCTCGGGTCGCCGCCTATCGGCTTGACGAAAAGGCCAAATGGAATGCGCTCCCTCCCGCGGCACTGTCGCGAATGATCATGATATCGAGTTGAACAATGGCATTCGCTAACTTCATCGATCGCGCCGCCACGGCGGCATCTCAGGTCCTGGCCGATTTTCATCTGGGAGACTTCAAAGCAGCTCTTGAAAAGCAGGTCGTGGCAGTCGCCTTCGACCATCAGGCCGCTTCCTGCGCCGAAGGCCAGGCGACACTAGATCTTGCGGTGAGATTGCTCGCTAGGCTCTACCCGGTTCTGGCGATACTCCCGCTGGACAGCGCGGCGAGCTCTCAAGCCCAAGCGCTGGAGCGCTTGGCAAAGTCGATCAATCCAAAAGTCGGCATCCGGCGTTCCGGCAAGTCTGCCACCGTCTGCGTCGTTGCAGGGGTAACGCGCCCATCACTCCGGTGCCCGATCTTTTTCGTGGGATCGGACGGTTGGGCGGCAAAGCTGTCGCGTACGGACCCGGTGGGCTCTGGCCCAAGTCTGCTGCCTTATGGAGCTGGCGCCGCCAGTTGCTTCGGCGCCGCCAACGTCTTTCGAACTATCTTCGCTGCCCAGTTGACCGGCGCCGAGTTGGACGAAACCATCGACCTCTCGCTATGCAGCTACGACAAGACCAAAGCCGGAGAGCCTGGCCCGATCGACTTCCCAGTCGACCTTGGCGAAACCCACCTCGTTGGGCTCGGTGCGATAGGCCATGGCTCGCTTTGGGCGCTAGCGAGACAACCCGATCTCAAAGGTCGTCTGCATGTAATCGATCACGAAGCGATCGAACTCTCAAACCTGCAGCGCTACGCATTGGCTGGCCAGGCGGAGATTGGTATGTCCAAAGCGGTTCTTGCAGCCACCGCCCTTAGATCGACTGCCCTTGAGGTCGAGGCGCACCCTCTGACGTGGGCAGAATATGTTGCGCGCCGGGGCAATTGGGTCTTCGACCAAGTGGGTGTGGCGCTTGACACCGCCGCCGACCGTCTGGCTGTCCAAGGTGCACTGCCGCGATGGATCGCAAACGCTTGGACGCAGGAGCACGATCTCGGTATCTCCCGGCATGGTTTCGATGACGGCCAGGCTTGCCTTTGTTGCATGTACCTGCCATCCGGAAAATCCAAGGACGAGCACCAGCTGATTGCCGAGGAACTCGGAATACCGGAAGCACACGAGCAGGTGAAAACGCTCCTGCAGACCAATGCCGGAGTTCCCAACGACTTTGTAGTTCGCGTGGCTACAGCGATGGCTGTGCCGTTTGAACCGCTAGCCCCGTTTGTCGGCCAGCCCCTGCGCTCCTTTTATCAGCAGGCTATCTGCGGCGGTCTGGTGTTCCAGCTTAGCGAAGGAAGTCGCCGCGTTCGAACTGTGGTTCCGATGGCCTTTCAGTCGGTGCTTGCCGGGATTATGCTTGCCGCGGATTTGGTCAAACATAGTGCGGGGTTTCCCATGAGCCCGACGACGAGCACTCGGGTGAATCTTCTGCGCCCCCTTGGCTCTCACTTGCACGATCCGAAGGCCAAGGACTCCAGCGGCCGCTGCATCTGTAGCGACGACGATTTCATTGCCGCTTACAGGCGCAAATACGGCGAGCGCGTTGATCAGGTAAGCGATGTCTCGGCCGCCTAAACAGACGCGCACCTCTCCGTAGACGCAGGGGGCGCGGCTTGTGGGCGTGACCATGGGCGCCATTATCACACGCTTGGCCCGCTCCTTTGCCGGCCTATCGTCCTCCGCGCATGATCCCTGTTGCCGACGTGATGATCCAGCACCAGCCGCCATGGCACCAGAGGCTGGTCAAACCTCCGTTGTTGGCCGATTTGGACAGTGCTGCATCAGGTCTCGACCGACGTCTCGACAGTCAGGGCTGCTTCGACGGGTGTGAAGATGTCAACATCGACCCCAGGCGCCCGCATCGTCACAATCAGGGCGTACCGAGCCAGAGCGTCGACGCGTTCCAGGTAAGGCTTCTCCTTCCACCAGCCCCCGACCGGGAACACGCCGATCGCATCACGCTCGGCGAGATCGGCGGCGCTGCCCGACCAGAAATCGGCGTGCAACGAGCCGCGATCGCGGAAGGTGCCGAGCAGCCACTCTTCTCCGCCTCCAGCAGGCGCCCCTTCCTCCTCGTCCCGAGCGGCCTGATTGATGCGGGCTCGGAATTCGTCGACTGTCTCGGTCGCTGACTTTACTCTGAACCGAAGACCATGGGACGCGTAACGATGCCGGCGGGTCCATCCGCGTTCACCGGGGTTGGGTTCGATGAAATAGGACAGCGTGACGCGGAGCTCGACCTGGGCAGCGCCGAGCGCCGCGAGCTGCTCCTTCGGCCAAGGCAGGCGATGCAGCTTCATGTCACGCGTTTTGGCAGCCGCGCCGCCCTCGCGCTGGAAAGGCTGAAGCTCATCTTCAACGATAAGCGTGAGGTCGTTCACCGTTGACAGAAGCGCGCGCCCAAGATCTGGCACGCCGTAACCATAGCGCCGCACGAGCGCCTGGATCTCGCCCTTCGCTCCGTTGCACGCATCGATGCGTGCGCGCATCGCCGGAGTCCATTCGGCCGAGTGGACGATCAGGGCGCGAACCGTTTCAGGCCACAGCTCGGGGCGCGCTGATAGAATTAGTCCCGCCATCCGTGCGGCATGGGCCGTTGCCGCGCTCGTATCTCCGAGGGTGGTGAAGTGGCGCAGTTCGGGTCGATAGAAAGTGGTCAATATCTGCAGATCGTCGATCGGCTCGCCAGGCAACACACCGTCATGGGCGAGATTGCCGCCTTCGAAGACGACCTCGGGCTTCACCGGCCACTGCCTGTCCCAAACGACCGAAGTGCGACTGCGCGGCGAGAGCTCGCCGACCGGCGCGATCGGAGCGTAGCCCGCAAAGTCGGTGTCAATGATATCGACCTTTTCTGTGAAAGCGCCGACCGTCAGCGCATTCCAGGCCTGAGAAGGATCATCGACTGCTTCCAGATCGTTGCGCGTCAAATGCTCGGCCGGCATGAGGTCATCGCCGATGTTGCCGGCAGAGAGAACGATCAAGCGTCGCTGCTCCTCTTCGAAACAGAGTTGGTCGATAGCGGCAGACCACGATGTGGGCCTTCCACGCGCCGGACTGGCGCTTGTCACAGCCATTGCGATCGCGCGGCGGCGCTCCGGCGCCTGCACCTCGGCGCGGGCGATCGCTTCCGCGGTGATCGAGCCATAGAGTTCTGGATCGTTTGCCTCGTCTTCTGGCGGAAGGATACGGACACTCTCCAGCCGAAAGGGCAATGGAACTGGATCGCCTCCGACCAGGAGCGGGACCAGATCACCGTACAGGCCGACACCTGCCATTCGCGTCCCGTGGCCGCTCCACGCAGGTGTGTCGTCGCTGCCCCATGCCGGTTTGACGGTGTGCCAGTCTTCAACGGCAAGTGCGGGTTCGATCAACGGGTGGGTGCGACGTACGCCGCTGTCGAGAATGCAGACCGCAATATCGGATTGAGGCGGTCTGACGCGCCCGAGAAGCTCGTCGCTCCAGTCCCTTTGCTCCGCGCCGCCAAGGCCCATGAAGAAGGACGGCGTATCCTTCGCGCGCCGCAGCTCGGCGACGACATCGCTGTGCGCAATCATGCGGTCGAGCATTGCCGTGCTGGCGAGTGCCAGCATGACCACCCGCTCCGGAAACCTGACCGCATGCGTGCGCAAAGTGATGTTCAGGGCTTCGGCAATGTGCTCGAAGTTCTCGCGGCGACCGTCGCGCAGCCAGACTTCCCACCACACCTGCTCGTCAGCGGCCTGGGGGAAGAGGTCGTCGTGGTCGGTAAACAACGATCGTGCAGTCGCCAGCCTGACTGTCTCCATGCGGGAGACGAGCGGCTCGTTGCGCGGTCTGCCGCGGTCAGTGTCAACGTCTCGATACGCCTCGACTTTCCGCAAATAATAGGCTTGCGCGCTTTGCGGCAGGAACACCGACGCTGTGATGGGAGCACCGGGTTGAGTTGGCTCATGGACGGCGACCAGCTCCATGTGCTGGCGACGATCGGCCAACTGGTCGAGGGCCGCCCGTCCGGACATGGGCAGATCGATCTCGAGGTAAAAGCCAGGCGTGCCGACCGACAGCTGGGGGTCACGCGCCGCAATCTGCTGGCGTGCACTTTCGACCGCTTGTTCGATGGATTGCGTCAAGGCCGCAGCATGCGACGCCCGATCACGCGCCGGCAGCGGCGGTGCATGTATAAGTTGGTTGGGCCGCCGATAGGCTTCCCGAATGCCGTTGTTGCGAAGGTGGATATGGGCGCGGTCGCGCGGAAAATCGTCTGCCATTATGATCTGTGCTGTCGCTACTCAGACAGCGAAGCCTGCCGGCGTTCCTTCAGAGCGTCGATGAGCGCTTCCGAGGTGATCCGCTTCCCCCCCCGCAATATGATGGTTTTTGCAGCGTCGTCGGCCGCGCGGGTGATCTCGGCCTGCGACAGTCTCTCTGCCTGAGAGATCGCCTCGTTCCAGGCAAGCCCTCTGGTGTCGAAGCGGTCGAGTCGAGCCCGAAGCAGCGCCTCGATAATCGGCCGATCGGGCACGGCGTATTCGATGACATCGTCGAAACGGCGGAACAAAGCTCTGTCGAGCAGCTCGGGATGATTTGTTGCCGCAATAATCAGGCTGTGGCTGTCGTCTTGCTCGAGAAACTGCAGAAACGAATTCAGCACGCGCCGAATCTCGCCAACATCCTGGCGTTCGCCTCGACGCGCGCCGATGGCATCGAATTCGTCAAAGAAGTAGACGCCCCGCGTCGCCTGCATTGCATCAAAAACAAGCCGCAGCTTTCCGGCAGTCTCTCCCATGAACTTGGTGATCAAACCATCGAGGACGATCATGAAAAGGGGCAGATGAAGCTCCCCGGCCAATGCCGATGCGGTCATCGTCTTGCCTGATCCTGGCGGGCCGACCAGAAGCAGTTTGCGACGGGGAACAAGCCCGTGCTCGCGCAAGCTTGCTTGTTGGCGCTGCTCTCCCAGCACGCGGTGCAGGCGCGAGCGCAGACTGTCCGGCAAAATCATGTCCGTCAGTCGCAGGTCCGGATAGCGCACATGCAGGAGGCCTGCGAGTTCGCCCTTTGGCTGAAAAAGGGGAACCGGCCGACTGCTCTTGGCAATCCGGGCGTCCCTGCTCTTGGCTGCGTCGACCAGATCCTTGAGCTCCTGAGCAAGCTTGCCATGGCCTTGACGTGCCTCATGCGCAGCAAGCTGCATCGCGATAGAGAGGAAACGATCCTCGTCGCCGGCAATGTGGCTTTTAAGCAGCGTCACGATATGGCGGGCCGTGGTCATGGCTCTCTTCTGGGGTATCCGTTTACTTGGCGAAGCGCATGCAACCTAAACGCTTTCAACGGCGATTTGTAACGCGCAATGGTGTTTTTTCTCTTGTCGATGTTCGCCCGTGGCAACTTCAGCGGTGAACTGTTGCGCCGCGGTCATAGGCCAGCCGGAATAACGCCGGCCAGCAGACAACAGTCCGCATCTTCGAGCGCTCGAAGTCTGGCCACTCACGCAGCGTGTCGGGTCCGAACGCTCCAAAGCCGCCCCGCCTGGCAGGTCCATGCGACCGATTGCGGGCGTGCGGCCATAAGGTCTACGCGGGCTCGCATGGCTGCCCGCGCCGCTGGCTAAAAAGCTGTACACCATCTCACGAAACACCAGGTCCGCTCCTTTGCCGGCCGACGGTCCATGAAATCCCCTCCCCACTCACGACACCGGAGACCTCCTTGCCCACATGGCGCTCAAGCACCGGCCGCCATGGCACCAGCGTGAACTCGCGCGACTTTTCAACGACGGCATATTTTCCGCTGGCAAGCTCGACGGAGCGGCGGAGCGTACCCTCTACTCGTCCTCCGAATCGCGCTTCGGCATAGGGCAGGCCAAGTTCCTCCGACAGTTGGCCAGCAACACGGTTCAGTTCTCGCTGGCGCAGGATCGAAAGCATGTTGGCTCGATAGACGATCCCATCCTGTTCTTTATGCGCGAGGCCTTGCGCGATCAGCCACTGCCGCCGGCGAGCTTGCGCCTCTCTCACGTCGCGGCCGAAGCCGGATCCGTGCAAAGGCTCGGGTCTATCGGCAACCAGCTCCCGGTCGAGCCAGGTGGCGCCGTTGAAGCTGACCTGTCGCTCCAGCGCCATTGAGGAGAGCTTGTCGGCAACGACAGGCTCGGCCCTGGCCCGCTGGCCCTCATAATTCGCGACGCGATCGAGATGGTCCGGCGCGATGAGCCAGGTGCCGTTCGGCTCTCGCTCAACGCCGCCGGTCGCGCGGCGGATCGCCTCCAGCCGCCGCACATGCGTTCGCGCAAAGCTCTCGGTGGCGGATGGGTCATGCTTCAGGTGCATATCGACGTCGTAACGGCCGCCATGCGCGGCGGCGATTTCGGCGATGGTACGATCGACCTGCCTCGGCTCGGTGTTCCTTGGCGCGACACGCACGATGCAGCCATTAGGCATCGTTTCCATCGCCTCGCCTCTACCGATGTTGATCCAATGGCTCTTACCGTCGACGGCGTCGACGATCATGTAATGGCGGTCATTGATCTCGTCGGCCAGTCCACGCGCGACAACGCGACCGACGAGAGACTGGACGGGCTCGCCGGATCGATCGTGGATCACCCAGTCGGCGGCCCTGCGGGCAAGCCCCTTGCCGGTCAGTTCGCGGTGCATGGTCTTGATGATGTCGCCGCGTTCGCCGGTGCGGCGCAGCGTGGCTTCGAGCTCATCGTCGAGGCGCCAGGAGCCAGCGCCGACCTCCGCGGCCAGACCCATCCGCTCGAGCTTGCGCAGCCGTCCCTGGTGCAGCGTCTGGCGAATGGCGTCGGGACCGCCCGGCGAGACCAGGCCGTCATCATCACGCATGCTGAGCAGCCGACGGTCGATGCTGGTGAAGCGTTCCTGCTCCATTTCCCGGCGCAGGCGAAGCTCAATCTCGCGGTCGGTTCGCGGACCGAGATCGAGGCTGACCAGCTCGGCCGCCCGCTCGCGGATGCCAGATGAGATATATTCGCGCGCGATGACCAGGTTCTCGCCACGGTCGTCCCTGCCACGGACGATGATGTGGCTGTGCGGGTGGCCGGTGTTGAAATGATCGACCGCGACCCAGTCGAGCTTCGTGCCGAGGTCTTCCTGCATCTGCGCCATGAGCCGCCGCGTCAGCGCCTTGAGGTCGTCGTACTCGATGCCGTCTTCGGCAGCGACGATGAAGCGGAACTGATGGCGGTCGCCGTCCGCGCGATCGATGAACGCCTTGCCGTCGACGCGGCCGCTGTCGGCGCCGTAGAGCTCGCCAGGTTCACCTTCGCGGGTGACCCCGTCGCGCTGAAGATAGCGTAGATGGGCACGCGCCCCGTCCGCGCCCTTGCCGGCGAGCTTGACGACCCGCGCCTTGACGATCACCCGGCGCTGGCGGAAGGCGGCATACCGGTCGCGCGATTTCAGCAGTGCGGCGGCCGCCCCGCCGCGCCCTGTCCGGCTTCCTGTGAAGCGACCACCGCGTTGCGGCCGGCCGCCAGCCCGGTTGATCGCCGCACGAACCTGGCCGGCATAGCGTTTGCCGGCCTTCGAGCCGCGCGACCCGATTTTGCCGAGCTTCGGCCTGAACTCGTCATCCTTAATGCGAGCCTCCCAGACATATCAAGCAAAATCAGACACTTACACGTCAAACCCTCTTGGCACCGGCGGCAGCCTCCCGGAAAAACGATGTGCAGACAAAGATTTAACCGCCTCCTGGAGGCGGTACCTTTATCTTGCCTTCCGCGCCCAGCCCCGCCAGACGCGCCCCCGTCCGCCATGGCTAACGCACCGGCTCCTTCGGCTGCGCGCCGTCCTTGCCGAGCGGCACGAAGAGATCGCCGTTTCGCACGCCTGAGTGAACACCGTCATGAATGAAGAACAGCGACCGTCCGAGAGGAGCGATTTGCGCCTTTGGAGCGACAGATTGGCTTTCGAACGCCTCGATGTCGGCCGCCGAAACTCCGGCCGCCTTGAGTTGGTCGAGGTACTCGACGGTCTCTTCTGGCAGCGGTTTGCCACGCTTCAAATGCTCGTCGTAGCGCTCGGGACCGGCATTGTAGGCGCCAAACAGGCCAGGAAATCCGAAGCGGTCATACATGGCACTGAGATAGGCCGTGCCGGCCAGGATATTGTCGCGCGGATCGTGGGGGTTAGGCCCAAGGCCGTGTTCGACCCGCATCTCTTCATAGGTGCCGGGCATCACCTGCATGAGGCCCATGGCGCCAGCGGGGGAGGTGATGGGGCGGCCGCCGCGCATTGTCTTGCCGCCGCTTTCGGCAGCCATGACGGCATAGATCCAGGCTTGGGGAATATGGAAGCGCCGGCTTGCTTCCGATACCAACGTCTGCCACTTTCGCAGCTGCGGACTTTGGGAGATGGCGACCGGCTCAGCGCCGGTCGAGGCGGAACAGGCGCATGGCGCAATGGCGATCATGCCCAACAAGAGGAGGGTCACTCGGTCCATAGTGGTACGAGCCTCCCGATGACATTTTGAGTGGGAACAGGCCCGAAATAGCGGCTGTCGAAGGAGCGGTTTTTGTCGCTGCCGAGCAGGAAAACCTCGTTATCCCCGAGCGCTCGGCAGCCGTTCCACCATGGCAAAGGTCGGCCTTCGGCGTCGATTTTGAGCCGGCGCGCGACGATGTCGCCGCCGATGATGATGGCGTCATTGAAGGCGCAGACATTATCGTCCGGC
>NZ_RZPI01000269.1:0-6908 GCF_003998715.1 Mesorhizobium sp. M7A.F.Ca.CA.002.15.2.1 | reverse complement strand
CCCTTGGGCCCTGCGCGCGGTGGCGGCACTTTTGCTCGTTACCGCCTTCGCCTTCTCCTTCGGGCCGACGGGCGGCAGGATCAGCGACGGCTTCAATGCCCATGGCGCGCGCGATATCGTGCCGCCGCGCATCGACGCCTGGGTGACGCCGCCGTCCTACACCGGCAAGCCGCCGATCTTCCTGACCGCCGACGCCAACCAGGCCATCCCGACCTTTACGGTTCCCGAAGGCAGTGACGTTTCGCTGCGCGTGACGGGCGGCTCAGGCGAGGAAACGCTCGGCTACGCCGACAAGAATGGCAATTCCCGCGCCATCGACCCGGCTGCGCCGCAGGCCGCCGCCAAGCCGGCTGCAAGCCCGGCGACGCCGTCCAAGGTGCGCCAGTTCACCAGCAAGCTGACCGGCGACGGCACGCTGACGCTGACGTCGGGCGAGGACCAGCTCGGCCGCTGGGCCTTCGCGGTCGTACCGGACAAGCCGCCGCAGATCCGCTTCGTCGGCGAGCCCAAGCGCGCCGCCAACGGCGCCTTCGAGCTCAACTACCAGATCGACGACGACTATGGCGCCGCCACCGCCAAGGCGGTGCTCGCGCTTGCCGATCCGCAGGCGCCGAATGCGCGTCCACTGTACGGTGCACCTGAAATGCCGCTGACGCTGCCGCGCCGCGGCGGCAAGTCGAACGCCGCCAGGACCTCGAAGGACCTGACCGAGCATGTCTGGGCCGGCAGCAGCATCAAGCTGACGCTGGTCGCCACCGACGATGCCGGGCACACCGCATCGAGCGAAACCAAGACGCTGCTGATGCCGGAGCGGCCTTTCGCCAATCCGCTGGCACGCGCCGTGATCGAACAGCGCCGCCTGCTGGCGCTCGACGCCAACGCCAAGCCGCGCGTGCTCGACCTGATGGACGCCATCACGCTGCGGCCGGAAGACACCTTCGACAACATGTCCCACTACCTCGCCATCATGAGCGCCCGCACCCGGCTGAAGATGGCCGACAGCGACGATCAATTGCGCAGCGAGGTCTCCTATCTCTGGGAAATCGCGCTCGGCATCGAGGAAGGCAATCTTTCGGCCGCCGAAAAGCGGCTGCGCCAGGCGCAACAGGCGCTGCAGGACGCCATCAAGAATGGCGCCAGCGACGCTGAAATCGAAAAGGCGATGAAGGAACTGCGCGAGGCGATGAACCAGTTCCTGCAGGAATTCGCGGAGCGCGCCAAGCAAAATCCCAACGCCCCGCAGATGCAGCAGAATGGCCAGGAACTGCGCCAGAGCGACATCGATCGCATGATGGACCAGATCGAGAACCTGGCGAAGTCCGGTGATCGCGACAAGGCCCAGCAATTGCTGTCGCAACTGCAGGACATGATGAACAATCTGCAGGCCGGCCGTCAGCAGCAAGGCGGCCAGCAGGACAGCGAGATGCGCCAGCAGATGGACAAGTTGGGCGAGATCCTGCGCCGTCAGCAGGAGATGATGAACGACACCTTCCGCATGGATCAGATGCAGCGCGGCGAGCGCCAGCGCGGGCAGAACCGTGACGAGCAGCTCGGCGAAGGCGGCCAGGACGAGGACAGACCCGGCGTCGGCGAAGACCGCGATCCGCTCGCCCGGCAAAAGCCGATGACGCCCCAGGAATTCGCCGATGCGCTGAAACAGCTGCAGCAGGGCCAGGGCCAGTTGCAGAGCGACCTCGAACAGCTGAAGAAGGGCCTCGAAGGCATGGGTATGGAGCCCAATGAAGGATTTGGCGAGGCCGGCAAGTCCATGGGCAATGCCGAACAGGCACTCGGCGAGGGCGAAGGCGATGCGGCCGTCGGCCATCAGGGCCGGGCGCTGGAAGCGCTGCGCAAGGGCGCCAAGGACATGATGAAGCAGATGCAGGCCATGCAGGGCGACCAGGGTGGCGGCGAGGAAGGCGGCCGCCAGCAGAACGCCGATCGCGATCCGCTCGGCCGGCCGCGCGCCAGCCAGGGTCCCGATTTCGGCGATTCGGTGAAGGTGCCCGACGAGATCGACGTCCAGCGCGCCCGCCAGATTCTGGAAGCGATCCGCAAGCGGCTCGGCAATGCGCTCAGCCCTGACATCGAACGCAGCTATCTGGAACGGCTGCTCGAGCTGAAATAGAGCAATTCCAGGAAATGTGTGAAGCGGTTTTCCGTCCGGAATTGCGAAAAAACAAGGGGATTGCCGCCCCCGTCCATCCCACCTGAAAACCCTCTCGCACGGTTGCACCACCATGCCCAGACTTGGCGCCGTCACACCCATCCTGCGCATCTTCGACATTGCCAAGGCGCGTGAATTCTATGTCGGCTTCCTCGACTTCAAGGTGCAGTGGGAACATCGCTTCGCCGACGACGCGCCGCTCTACATGGCGATCGGCCGCGACGGCTGCGTCCTGCATCTCAGCGAACATCATGGCGACGGTGCACCCGGCATCGCCCTGCGCATCGAGGTCGAGGACATCACGGCTCTTCATGGCGAGCTGACCGGCAAAAACTACCGCTTCGCCAGGCCAGGCGTGGAAGAGACGCCTTGGAAGACCCGCGAGGTATCGGTCGCCGATCCGTTCGGCAACAGGCTGCATTTCTACGAGGATGCCGCCGGCTGACTGAGCCTGTTGACGAAGGCTTCGCGGATCGCATCCTGCATGCCGTCGATCGCCTCGCCTGACGCGTTCGGGTTGCGGTGCATCACCACGTTCGAGGAATCGATGGCGCCGAATCCGTCCGCCGTGGTCAGTTCACGACAGCCGTCCGGAATGTTGCTGCGCGAGATCGGCGCGATCGCCAGTCCGGAGGTGACGGCGAGCTTGAGGCCGCCGGTGGTGTCGCTGGTATAGGCGACACGATAGGCAAGATCGCGCTGCTCCAACGATTTGATGGCGAAGTCCTTGCACCAGCCGGCCCGGTTGTAGAGCGCGATCGGCACCGGCTGTTCCTCATGCATGTGATGCAGGGACGATGTCACCCACACGGTCGGGTCGTGCATCAGCACTTCGCCGCCGGCGGGATCCTGCCATTCGAACACCACGCACAGATCGAGCTCGCCGGCAGCGAGCGCCGCCATCTGTGCCCCGGAATGGGCATAGCGCACGGTGACCTCGACCTGCGTATGACGCTTCGAGAAAGCGCCGAGCGCGCGCGATAGGATGGCGTGGCCATATTCCTCCGGAATGCCGATGCGCACCGGCCCGCCAAGCGGCGCTGCCGCCATCGATGCCGACGTCTCGTCGAGCAGCGAGACGATGCGGCGGGCGTTGACGATGAGTTCGCCGCCGCGCCGCGTCAACGCGACGCCGCGCGAACCGCGCTCGAACAGGCTGGCGCCGATCAGATCTTCGAGCTTCTTCATCTGCATCGACACCGCGGATTGGGTGCGGCCGGCCTGCTCCGCCGCCTTGGTGAAATTGCCGGTCTCGGCAATCGCCACGAAGGTGCGCAGGAGGTCGCTGTCGAGGGTCGGCCGCATGAAATCCGCCATAAGAGAATTTGATTGCTGGCATCATTCCAATTCGTTTGCAACATGTCAAACGGCGGATGATAGTCGCCTCACCCATTGGATATGCGGCTGCGAAATCAGCCGCGGACCAATCAAGAGTCCTCACTCGTGCCCGCTGCCCGAAACGGTGGCGGGTTCTTTTTACCCCGCAGGCGGCAGCTTCGGATCGTACGCGCAGGAGCCTGGATGCAGATGCAAAATCGGATGGTGGGCGGCATCCTGAGCCTGTGCCTCGGCGTGCTGGTCTTTTCGCTGCAGGATCCGCTCGTCAAAGCCGTGTCGAGCGGTTATCCAGTGACCGAGGTGATGGCGATCCGCTCGATCGTCGCTCTGCCGATCCTCATCGTTCTGGTCCATGCTGATGTTGGCTTGCGGGCGATCCTGTCGAAGCGATTCGGCATGCTGACGGTGCGCGCCTTCATCCAGTTCACCTCCTATACGATGTACTACCTGGCCATCGCCGCCTTGCCGCTTGCCGATGCGGTGGCGCTTTATTTCATGGCGCCGCTGTTCATCATGGTGCTCGCCGGGCCCTACCTTGGCGAGCGCGTCTCCTGGCAGACACTGGCAACCGTGCTGATCGGCTTGTTCGGCGTCCTCGTGATGCTGCGCCCCGGCGCAGGGCTGTTCGACTGGGCAGCGCTGCTGTCGCTGGGCTCGGCGGCGCTCTATGGTTTTTCGCAGCTGATGGCCCGCAAGATCGGCGACACCGAATCGTCCACCGTGATGGCCTTCTATCAGAACGGCGCCTATCTGGTTGGCGCCGCCGTGGTTGCCGGCGCGTTTCACCTTGCCGGCATAACCCACGCCGTCCACCCCAGCTTGGAATTCCTGGTACGGCCATGGCTTTGGCCGACGCTGCCGGATTTTCTAAAGATGGCCGCCTGCGGCTTCGTCGCCTCCGCCGGCATGATCCTGCTGTCGCAGGCTTACCGGATGGCGCCGGCCAACCGCGTTGCCACCTTCGAATATACCGGCATCCTGTGGTCGCCGCTGTGGGGTTTCCTGTTCTTCGCCGAGGTGCCGCGGTCGACGACCGTGATCGGTGCCGCCTTGATCATCGGCGCCGGCCTGCTGGCGCTCAGCACCGAACGGCGCAAGAGTACTCCACCTGTGCTCGCTGCCGCCGACCCAGCCTGATCAGGCGAAGCAGATCAGCGCCCGTTCGACGCGCGAGCGGATTTCAGCCAGCGTGAAAGGCTTCTGCACGACATCGAGGATGATGCCGTTCAATTCCTCGGCGCGCTCGCGCTGGTCGGCATAGCCGGTCATCAGCACGATCTTGATGGCGGGAAACAATGTCGCCGCCGCTATCGCCATCTCGATGCCGTCCATCTCCGGCATGCGGATATCGGAGACGACGAGATCATAGCCGCCACGCGCGGCCTGGATCAGCGCAAGCCCCTGCGCGCCATCCGCCGCGATATCGATTGTGTGCCCGGCGCGTTCAAGCGCGCGGGCGGCCAGGGTGCGGACGGACTCATCGTCCTCGACGATCAGAAGCTTTGCCATGGCCGGCATATTTGGCCGCCAAAAGTTGACTTTTCCTGAAAGCGCTGAGGATCAGCAAACCTTTTTGCTGCCGCTCAGGCATCCCCTTTGACGACACCGACAAAGGGCAACTCGCGAAAGGCATGGGCTACATCCATGCCGTAGCCGACGACGAAATAGTCGGGGCAGTCGAAGCCGACATAATCGGCATTGAGTTCGGTCTGGCGGCGCATGCGCTTGTCGAGCAGCACGGCGATCGAACAGCTCTTGGCGCCCCGCGACAGCATCAGCTCGCGGGTGAAGCTCAGCGTCTTGCCCGATTCGAGAATGTCGTCGATCAGCAGCACGTCGCGGCCAGCGACCTCATTGTCGATGTCGCGCAGCACCCTCACCTCGCCGCTGCTGGTGCCGGCGCCATAGCTGGAGATGAAGATGAATTCGACCTCCGGCGACAGGCCGACATCGTGCATGGCGCGGATGAGATCTGCGGCGAAGATGAACGACCCCTTCAGCACCGAGATCACCAGGAGGTCATGGTAGTCGTGTCCGGCAATCTCCTTGGCGAGTTCGAGATTGCGCCGCGCGATCGCCGATGCAGAAAACAGGACTTCGATGTCCTTGCCGCGTACAATTGGCATTTTTCGCCCCGCTGATTTCTTGCCTAAACGCGTTCACGCCCAGCACGTGTTGAGATTCAGGTCAGGCTGAGTCGAAAACGGTGGTTTCCGAGAACCGGAGCGGAGCGTACTGAAGTACGTGAGCACCGGAAGCGCAGGAAACCGCCGTTTGCGGCCAGTCTCACCTGAATATCAGCACACGCTATTCGGCGAAGGTGACCGATACAGTTCTTACACCGTTTCTAGGCACGTCGAGCCGGCTGGCAAAGCCGAATCTTTCGCCAGAGGCCAGCGAACGGCCGGATGTCCCCAACGTATAGCGGGTGATGTGCCCGTCATTGCCGGTCACCCGGATTTCAAGCGGCGGCAGCTGCGCCGGTTTGGCGCCGTCATTGGCGGCCTCGCCATCGACGAACAGCGCAGGGTTCGGTCCGGAAGCATCGACGCGTGACGTGACGCCCGAAATGCTGAGCGCCGACGCTTGCGCGCTGGACAGGAACGGCACCTGGCGCACCAGCGCGTGCCCGCCGGAAACCCAGAAGGCGGCCAAGGCAGCGCCGATGCCGGCGATCCAGAAGATCGGCCCGCCGCGCGAGGCTGGCGGCCGCTCCGGCGGGGCTTCGGGCTTGCGCAGCATGTCCATGCCCTCGATGGGTGGCATCACGATCGCACGCGGCAGCGGCGAAACGCTTTCCACGGCAGGTGCAGGGCGCGGCATCACCACGTAATCGGCATCGACGATGTCGGCGGCCGAACCGCGCATGAACCGGTCCGCCGCGGCAATTGCCGTCGGATCGGTCATGATTTCGCCGGAAACCGGGCGCGCGGTTCGATCGTCAGCCATCATGGCCCCAGCATTGCAGCACGTGTTCGCTTTTCGTTTCTTTTGCGTAAACACAAATGGTTAACGCTTCCCCACCGGAGCCCTCGTGACGAGTCGAAAGAGCCTAGGAATTAACCGCCGGTTAACCATGCCGGCCGATGGTCTTTACCCAGAACAGGCCGGCTCACTGCCGTGCCGAATTTCAGGTCGTCGAAATTGATTCGCTTCGAAAATGTCGGCCTCCGCTATGGCATGGGTCCGGAAATCCTCCGCGACATCTCCCTGCACATTCCGGAGCGCTCCTTCCAGTTCCTCAGCGGGCCTTCGGGCGCCGGCAAGACGACCTTGCTGCGCCTGCTGTTCATGTCGCTGAAGCCGACGCGCGGGCTGATCACCATCTTCGGCAAGGATCGCTCCCGCATTTCCCGCACCGAGCTGCCGCATCTCAGACGCCGGATCGGCGTGGTGTTCCAGG
>NZ_RZPI01000268.1:0-6915 GCF_003998715.1 Mesorhizobium sp. M7A.F.Ca.CA.002.15.2.1 | reverse complement strand
GGCGCGGCTCAACTGTCACCCGCCAGAGGTAGCGCGACGGCGCGCGAACGCCAAGGAAAATCGGAACAAAAGGTGATCGAGGTGAGCTTTCCTCGCCCCGGTACGGGGAGAGGATGCCGGCAGGCAGGTGGGGGGCGGCGCGAACCTCTCAATGCTGGCGCTGTCCCTCATCCGCCCTCGGGCACCTTCTCCCCGTGAACGGGGCGAAGGAAGAAAGGCTACGGCCTCCTGAACCCTGTCGGGCCACCATAGAGATAACCGATGCGGTCAACCGCATCCTTCAGGCCTTCGCGCGACACCAGCATGGTGTGGCCGTTGGCGTGGATCATCGTGTCGGCATCGGTCATGACGGCGACATGGCCCTTCCAGAACACCAGATCGCCGCGTCGCAAGCCGGAGAAATCAGGTCCCGGTTCCAGCGGCTCGCCAAGGGCCGCAGCCTGCATGTCGGAATCGCGCAGCACGTCTCTGCCGGCCATGCGCATCGCCAGTTGCACCAGCCCCGAACAGTCGATGCCGAAACCGGAAGTGCCACCCCAGAGATAGGGTGTTCCTAGAAACGCCTCGGCAACCGCGACATAGTCGGACACAGCTTCACTGAGCGGCCGCAGGTGACCTGCGATCAGCGCCTCGCCGGACGGCAGGACCGCATAGTGCGTACCGCGCGTCTCGGCCGCCTCCGTCACTGTCACCGTCGATCCCATCGACAATTGTCCGGCGATCGGAAAGCGCAGATCCGGCGCGGGATAGAGGAAGGTGCGCGGCACGCAGACGATGTGCGTCGGCGTATGGTCCCGTTTGCCCAGCATCGTGTCGGCGACATAGCCGACATAGCCGTCGCGTTCGGCCTGGACCCAGGCCCAGCCTTCAGCGACATCGAAGACCAGGACATCGTCGCCGAACAGGGCTTGCGTGTTGACGCCGGCATCCGCCCGCGGCGCCTTGCGCATATCGGCCACTGACGCGATGACCCGCGCCGGCCGGCCGGCGACGAAGCGGTCAGCGGCGACCTCACCCTTCAGCCGTGCATCGGCAAGGTCCGAGCGAAAAGCGTGAAGGCGGGCATCCCTGGCAGTCAAATCGAGCACTCTGTTGAAAAGGTCGCTCACATCGGCAGTTCGAGCGCCTTGGCGATGATACCATCGCCGAAGCGCTCGACAAAGAGCGCGCCCTCGACCGTGCGCCTGATCAGAACATTGCGCTTGTCGAGCTCGTCGCGATGGCGCGAGACGAGTTTCAAAGCGCCCATCGTGTCAAGGGCGCGGGTGATCACCGGCTTGGTGACATTGAGCCGGGCGGCGAGCCCGCGCACGGTGTGCGGCGGCGGATCGAGATAGATGGTGAACAGGATTGCCGTCTGGCGCATGGTCAGATCGGGCGCGTCGTCGCGCACCTGCGACAGCATCACCTGCTGCCACAGTCGCAAGGCCTGGCTCGGGCGCATCGCAATCGACATCGCGCCAGCATGACGGCAAATTGTTTCGGTTCCGTTTCAGTCAAAGCGATTGCCGTCTTTCGCCTGCGACTGTCAGCCATAGCGTTTCGCGATGATCCGCTCCAGCGCGCGGATGCCCTGTGCCTCGCCGCCGGCGGGGCCATGCGGACGATCAGCCGGATTCCAGGCGAAGATGTCGAAATGCGCCCAGCCCGCGGTTTTTTCGACAAAGCGCTTCAGGAACAACGCCGCTGTGATCGAGCCGGCGAAACCGTCCGTGGTGACATTGTTGATGTCGGCGATCTTCGACGACAGTTTTGCATCGTAGGGCCGCCACAGCGGCATGCGCCACAGCGGATCCTCCGTCGCGACGGAAGCCTCCGCCAGATCGGATGCCAGCGTTTCGTCGCCGGTGTAGAACGGTGGCAGATCGGGGCCGAGCGCGACACGGGCAGCCCCGGTCAGCGTCGCCATGTCGACCAGAAGCTGCGGCTCCTCCTCGTCGGCCAGCGCCAGCGCGTCGGCCAGCACCAGCCGTCCCTCGGCATCCGTGTTGCCGATCTCGACAGTGATGCCCTTGCGGCTCATCAGCACGTCGCCAGGCCGGAAGGCGTTGCCGGCAATCGAATTTTCCACCGCGGGAATGAGCACGCGCAGCCGCACATTCAGCCCGGCAGCCATGATCATCGAGGCGAGGCCAAGGACATTGGCGGCACCGCCCATGTCCTTCTTCATCAGCAGCATGCCGGACGATGGCTTGATGTCGAGGCCGCCCGTGTCGAAGCAGACGCCCTTGCCGACCAGCGTCACCTTCGGTGCGTCTTGCTGTCCCCATCGCATGTCGATCAAGCGCGGTGCGCTGGTCGACGCACGGCCGACCGCATGGATCATCGGGAAGTTCCGGTCGAGGAGATCGTCACCCTTGATCACCGAGACTTCGGCCTTGTGCCTGGCGGCCAGGGTCCGCACCGCCTGCTCCAAATCTTCCGGACCCATATCGCTGGTCGGCGTGTTGACCAGATCGCGTGTCAGGAAGACGCCATCGACAATGCGGCGAACGCGCCCGGCATCGACGTCGGCCGGCAGGCCGAAGCGCAGCGCCCTGCCTGGCTTCTTGCCGTAGCGGGTGAAGACATAACCGCCGAGCAGCAGCGCGATCGCCGCGAGTTCGGCCTCGGCCGGCGCCAAGGCGAAATGCCAGTCGCCTTCCGGCAAGGCTTTCGACAATGCGCCGAGGGCAAGCGCGCCTTCGCCATCGCCGATACCGAACAAGGCGCCGCCGAGCGCCCCGTTTTCGCCGGGCACGACCAGTGTCCTGCCTGCCTCGCCGGAAAAGCCGTTGGCCCTGGCCCAGGCGATGGCGGCCGGCGCAAGACCGGCCGCGTCCAGACCGTCCCTGGCGACCAGATGGACCGGCAACGCGCCCGGCAATGTCTTCCCGACGAGTTCGACAGGCATGCGATGTTCTCCGTGTGAGTCGCCGTTCTTAACCGTCCGTTAGGGTTAACAGAATATTTCTGCGAGAGGGAAGACGGCCACGCAATGGCCGCGCATGAATGGAGGCTTAGGGTGCCATGCCGACCAACCGCAGGATCAATATCAGGGGAAAACGGCTCATCACCATGGCTCTTGTGCTGGCGCTGACGGCGGGCGTCGCCGGTTGCGGAACCGACAAGCTCTCCACCGGCTCTATCGCACGCACCAGCGGCAAACCGCTTGAAAGCATGTCGGCCGGCGAACTGCACAATGCCACCGGCGCACTTGGCCAATCCTACGCGAAGAACCCCAACGACAAGCGGATAGCGACGAACTATGCGGCGGCGTTGCAGATGGATGGCGACGCCGACCAGTCGCTGGCCGTGATGCGCAAACTCGCCATCGCTTTGCCCAAGGATCGTGACGTGCTTGCCTCCTACGGCAAGGCGCTGGCCGCCAATGGCCAGTTCGAGGCGGCGCTCGACGCCGTGCGCCGCGCTCAGACACCGGAATATCCCGACTGGAGGCTGGTGTCGGCGGAAGCGGCCATTCTCGACCAGACCGGCCAGAAGGACGATGCGCGCCAGCTTTACCGCAAGGCGCTCGACCTCAAGCCGAACGAGCCTTCCGTGCTCTCCAATCTTGGCATGTCGTATGTGCTGGAAGGTGATCTGCGCACCGCCGAAACCTATATGCGCTCGGCCGCGCAACAGCCGAATGCGGACAGCCGGGTCCGCCAGAACCTGGCGCTGGTCGTCGGCCTGCAAGGCCGGTTCGACGAGGCCGAGAAGATCGCCTCACAGGAACTGTCGCCCGAACAGGCGCAGGCAAATGTCGCCTATCTCAGGCAGATGCTGGCCCAACAGAACGCCTGGAGCCAGCTCAAGGACCAGGACAAGCCGAAATCCGCAACCAACTGAGACCACAATTCCGATGCCCCAACGAAGAGGCCGCGTTGCATGCAGCGCGGCCTCTTCGTTTGAAGTGTACTGCAGGAATTTGCCTTGCCGCTACTGGGCGTTTGTTGCCGGCGCCGCATGATCGCCGAAGATACCGCGTTGGCTGACCTGAATGCCGGCGGGACCCAGGATGATGGCGAAAAGCACCGGCAGGAAAAACAGGATCATCGGCACGGTAAGTTTTGGCGGCAGGGCGGCCGCCTTCTTCTCGGCCGCATTCATGCGCATGTCGCGGCTTTCGGCGGCAAGCACGCGCAGTGCATGCGCCACCGGCGTGCCGTAACGCTCGGCCTGGACGAGCGCCTGCGACACCGACTTGACCGAATCCAGGCCGGTGCGGCTTGCCAGGTTCTCGTAGGCCTGCTTGCGCTCCGGCAGATAGGAAAGCTCGGCATTGGTGAGGATGAACTCTTCCGCCAGCGCCACCGATTGCGCGCCGATCTCGTCGGCGACCTTGCGCAATGCTGCTTCCACCGACATGCCCGATTCGACGCAGATCAGCATCAGATCGAGCCCATCCGGCCATGCCATCTGGATCGACTGCTTGCGCTTGGTGGCGCGGTTGTTGACGTAGATGACCGGCGCGTAGAAGCCGCCGTAAGCAACGAGGATGCAGACGAACAGCCTGATGACCAATGGCTTGTCGGGCAGTCCTCCGAGCACGAAGATGTAGATTGCGGCCAGCGCGAAACCGACAAAAGGAAGCACGAGACGAAAGAAAAGAAACCGCGTCAGCGGATTCTGTCCACGAAAACCGGCCACCTTGAGTTTCTGCAAGGTGCCTTCATCGGCGAGCGCGCGTCTCAGATCCAGCCGGTCGACGATGTTGCGCATGCCGATCGACTGTTCCTCACGCAAGCCCTTGCGACGGCGGTCGGCCTCGACCGCAAGCCGGGCGCGCTGTTGCGCACGCAGTTCGTCGCGCTCCAGCGCAACGGATTTCATGCGTGACTTGAGCTGGTTTCCGCCAAACGCCGGCAGCAAGGTGAAGACGGTCGCAAACACCGCTATCGCGACCAGCATCGCGATCAGGAAGCTCGGATCCGTCAGGGTCTTGATGACTTGCTCGGTCATGCCAGCATCCTAGACTTCGAAGTTCATCATCTTGCGCATCACCAGGATGCCGATCGACATCCAGACCGCAGAGCAACCAAGGATCAGGTTTCCGACGCTGGTGTTGAAGAGCGGCATCAGGTAGGCCGGGCTCGACAGGTAGACGAGAAAGGCGACGATGAAGGGCAGCGCACCGATGATCGCGGCGGATGCCTTCGCTTCCATCGACAGCGCCGCGACCTTGGCTTTCATCTTCTTGCGATCGCGAAGCACGCGCGAAAGATTGCCCAGCGCCTCGGAGAGATTCCCGCCGGCTTGCGATTGAATCTGGATAACGATGCCGAAGAAGCTTGCCTCGGTGCAAGGCATGGTTTCGGGCATGCGCAAGGTCGCGTCGGGGATAGAGAGGCCCATCTGCTGTGAATCGACGATGCGGCGAAACTCGGTCTTCACGGGTTCGGGCGATTCGTTGGCGATCAGGCGCACGGCATCGTTCAGCGGCAGGCCGGATTTGACCGCGCGCACGATGATGTCGAGCGCGTTTGGAAATTCGTTGAGGAATGCCTTGACCCGGCGGGCGCGGCGAAACGTGACGAACCAGCGCGGCAGGCCCAGCCCCCCGGCCAGCAGCACGCCCGGCAAGGCGATCAGCGGGGCTCCGGCCACGAAAGCGGCCATCGTCAAAACGATGCCGCATATTGCGGAATATATATAGAAACGCTCGATGGTGGTCTTGAGGCCGGCCTGACGAAGCTGGGCTTTCAGCGGCGGCTTCTTGACGCGGCTGTCCTTGGTTTTCTGCTTGGCGTCGAGTTCGTTGAGAGAATCCTGAACCGATTTGCGCCGCTTGGCGGCTTCCGCCACGCGGTCGCGCGAGGCCTTGACGACGGAGCGATCCGTCTCGGCGGTCCTGATTGTTTCGAGCCGCTTGCCGACCTGTTTCTCGTTGCTGATCCGGGTGAACAGAAATGCATAAGCGACGGCGCCGGCGCTGAAGCCGGCGAGCACGACAAACGCCAGTACTGTGCCGTCAATTCCAAACATTGGCCCGAACCCTTACACCCCAGCAGACGTCAGTCAGCGCGTTTCTCCATCGCCTCGAGCGCAATGGCGAGACGCTGCTCCTCGCCGTAATAGCGTGCACGCTCCCAGAAATGCGGACGGCCGATGCCGGTCGATACGTGCTCACCCAACAGCCGGCCGTTGGCGTCCTCACCCTTGATGTTGTAGAGGACGATATCCTGCGTGATGATAACGTCGCCTTCCATCCCGATCACCTCGGTGATGTGGGTGATGCGGCGCGATCCGTCGCGCAGGCGCGCTGCCTGGATGATCACGTCGATGGAGCCGACGACGATTTCGCGCACTGTCTTCTGCGGCAGCGAATAACCACCCATGGCAATCATGGATTCAATGCGGTTCAGGCATTCGCGCGGGCTGTTCGAGTGGATCGTTCCCATCGAGCCGTCATGGCCGGTGTTCATCGCCTGCAGAAGATCGAACACTTCGGGTCCGCGCACTTCGCCGACGATGATGCGCTCGGGCCGCATGCGCAGGCAGTTCTTGACCAGGTCGCGCATCGTCACCTCACCCTCACCCTCCAGATTGGGCGGGCGGGTTTCGAGGCGCACCACATGCGGCTGCTGCAATTGCAGCTCGGCCGAGTCT
Source organism: Mesorhizobium sp. M7A.F.Ca.CA.002.15.2.1 (assembly GCF_003998715.1). Lineage (NCBI taxonomy): Bacteria > Pseudomonadati > Pseudomonadota > Alphaproteobacteria > Hyphomicrobiales > Phyllobacteriaceae > Mesorhizobium > Mesorhizobium sp. M7A.F.Ca.CA.002.15.2.1. Next base: position 324 of record NZ_RZPI01000268.1, on the reverse strand, counting down.
TCGCAGGTGATGACGCGCTCCTCGCGGTCGATATAGTTGGTCAGGCAATTGAGCAGCGTGGTCTTGCCCGAACCGGTACCGCCCGAGATCACGATGTTGCAGCGAACACGGCTGATGATCTTGAGAACTTCGGCGCCCTGCGGCGAGATGGCGCCGAACTTGACCAGTTGGTCGAGCGTCAGCTTGTCCTTCTTGAATTTGCGGATGGTGAGCGTGGCGCCGTCGATGGAGAGCGGCGGCGCGATGACGTTGACGCGCGAGCCATCGGGGAGGCGCGCGTCGCAGATCGGGCTGGATTCGTCGACGCGGCGGCCAACCTGGCTG
>NZ_RZPI01000267.1:0-6926 GCF_003998715.1 Mesorhizobium sp. M7A.F.Ca.CA.002.15.2.1 | reverse complement strand
CGATCGCCCGGCTCGGCGTTCGCGCCGACATCGCCAACTATCAGAGGGTTCCCGGGCTGTAGCAAGGCTGTTACGGCCAGCCGATGCCAGGTGCCGGCGCTTCGACGCTGAACACCTGGCCGGTGCGGGCGTCGCTGACCATATGCTCGAAGCCGCGCCATTCGGCGGCGAGAATGAACAGCGTTTTCCTGTCGGTGCCGCCCAGCATGCAGGCAAAGCAGCCGCGATCGACGGTCACTGTCTGCAGCACCTCGCCGCCTTCACGCACCCGCACGCAACGCTTGTTGGGAACATCCGCATACCAGGCCGCCCCTTCGGCATCGAGGCAGATGCCGTCGGGATAGCCGTCGAGGTCGGCCCAGACCCTTCGGTTGGCAAGGCTGCCGTCGGCGGCAATGTCGAAGGCGGTCAGCCGATTGGCATGGGATTCCGCGACAATCAGCGTCTTGTTGTCCGGGCTCACTGCCATGCCGTTGGCAAAGGCGATATTTTCCGCCACCTGCCGGACCGCGCCGTCCGGCGTGATCAACACGATGGTGCCGGGGCTGAAATGCTCGCCAGAAGCCGGCGCCGGTCCGCCGCCATTGACATAGGTGTTGCCGCGCCCGTCGACGACGATCTCGTTCCAAGGGCTTTTCGACAGGTCACGCAAATCGGCGCGAGTGACGAGGCTCCCGTCGGCCTCCTGTCGTAGCAGCAGCCCTTCGCGGCCGGAGATGACGAGCAGGCGGCCATCCGGCAGCCAGTCAATGGAGTAGGGCAGGACAGCCGGTACGGTGAGCATGACCTCGCGGTTGCCGTCGGCATCGACGGCGATAATCTCGCCGGTGCCCCAGTTGCAAAGCCACAGCCGTCCGTCATGCCAGCGCGGCGACTCGCCGAAAGCGAGACCGGCAGTGACGAGATGCGCTTGGGGGGCAGGTGGTTTCTGCATGTAGGGGACTCCTTGTTGAGTGCGTCAGCATCGCCAAATGGTCCATGATGGCGCTGTCTCACCAAGGACGGGCGAGGCAGCGGTCTGCCGACAGGCACAGAACCGATAATTTTGGTTTGGCTGCTCTTTGCTGAGTTCGCGACGAAGCCTCGAGGTCAGTTTTTGGAGTGTTCTTCAAACTATCGGTTGAAGTGTTCTTCAAAATATTGGTAAGACGCAGTGAAAATGAATTTCAAGCGCCTTTTTATCCACTTTTCCAAGTGATATTCTGCTGACAGACTCTGATCTACCGGTATTGCTTTCCTCCGGGTAAGAAGGCTTTGGAATGTTCGGAATTTTTTCGCGAAAGAAAAGGCTGCAGCAGTCGACAACGATTTCGGCGCACCAGCCGGAGCAACCGACGGCCAGTCCGCGCGTGACTTCAATTGTTGTCCCGTTTTCAGCAGTCGAGCGCGCCGCTAAGGAAAACTACGTTGCTGACCTCGTGACTGCAGTCATGGATTTCGTGACCGCAATGTTTGATCAGGGCCTCTACAAAGATCACGAAATACCGCCGTCAGCGAGGCAGTTTTTTCACGCTTACCTATACGGGATGGAAGTGGCTAATGGCGGCCATAGCCAATTTATTCACAATTACCGTGATCACCTCGATAAAGTCACCTCGGATGTGCATTTGGCTTTGGCTGGAATGCGAGCAGAAAACCATTTAGCTATTTTGAAACAGATGGTTGCTTGGGTCCGGGAACATCCCAAGGAAGCGGAGGAACAGACTGGATTCGAAGGTGGCCGCGCTGATTTCCTTGATGGACTCGACGATCTTTTTTACAAGGAGGAAGACAGCGTCCCGATGCTTGCCCGCGCAGTGGGTTGGATAGCCTCCTGGCCTGAACTGGAGATTGTCGACGATGCCGAATGCCAGGAGGCCACTCTTGACATTGTGATGGCCAACTCCAGGCGCGAACCTCGATTGCGCCATCGTTCGGTGTTCCATCTGAAAGCAGTGATGACGAGCCGACTTGAAGTGGGCATCGGGCTCGCCTGTGCAGCTTTGCCGCAGCCCGAGGTTAAGCTCGGGCTCGGCAAAGGACGGATGTTGGACATAGATGGCGAGAAGCAGATGACATTTCCGGTCGTAACCAACGCCGGCAGGGTGCGTTTGTGCGTAGTCACGCCAACGCATGCGGCTGCATACCAGTACCTGGCTGCTGATGGTACAGAACTGCAACTCGACCTCGGACCGGTCGATAGCGTTGATGAGTTACTTGGCGAAGGTGCTCCACGTGTCGGTCTGAAGCTGTCGCATGTCGGCGCTGATTCAATAGCGACAGTCATCGAACTGGCTGATGAATACGGGGCACCAGCAGCCCTCGACCTTCTTTTGCGCAGGGCTGGAATTGATACGGCAGGAGCAGTTGCTTTGCCATCGATGCTGATTCCGAGCGAGGGAGGATCGGTCGTCAGTTGGACAGTTGCTGCTGACGGTAGACTGCTGTTTTTGGTGTCCTCTCCCAACGGGAGCGCGCTCTTGAGGTCGGGCGCCGAAGATCCGCTGGCGGATGCCCATAGGCTTGAGATCGAAGAACATTTTGTGCGCGCCGAAGCCGATGGTGCCAACTGATCTGGGCTGATTGTCTCGAAATTCTGACGCCAGTGGCACAGGCATGCGAGCCGGTCGCGACCTCACGAACGCGGAGCGTTCGGCTATCCTGAGGCGACAGGCCCTTGCCCGTTCGCCCGCGCCGCCGATTGTTGCGTTGCGGCGAGGGGGGCTTTCGGCTATTGAGGCCGGACTTGAAACGGAGCCTGTTTTTAGCTGATGAGCCTTGTCGATACGGTCAAGAACGCGTTCGTACCGATCCATCGCGAAGGCTATCCCTTCATCGCGGCCTTTGGCGCGGCGACGCTTTTCCTCGGCTATTTCTCCTCGGTCCTGTTCTGGATCGGTCTGATCCTGACGGCCTGGTGCGTTTATTTCTTCCGCGATCCCGAGCGCGTCACGCCGGTCGACGACCGCTTGGTGGTCAGCCCCGCCGACGGCATCATCTCGGCGGTCGGGCCGGCCGTGCCGCCGCGCGAACTCGGCCTCGGCAATGTCGAGATGACCCGCATCTCGGTGTTCATGAATGTCTTTTCCTGTCACGTGAACCGCGCCCCGGTACGCGGTCGTATCGTCAGGATCGAACACCGGCCCGGAAAATTCCTCAACGCCGAACTCGACAAGGCCAGCACCGAGAACGAGCGCAACGGCCTGGTCATCGAAAGCCCCAACGGCACGATCGCCGCCGTCCAGATCGCCGGCCTGGTGGCGCGGCGGATCGTCTGTTGGGCCGAGGCGGGCGGCTCGATCGGCACCGGCGAGCGTTTCGGCTTGATCCGCTTCGGCTCGCGCGTCGATGTCTTCCTGCCCTTGACCGCCACGCCGCGCGTTGCCGTCGGCCAGACAGCGGTCGGCGGCGAAACCGTGCTGGCCGAATTCGGCGGTGTCGCCGGCACACCCCTCGTGCGGATTTCCTGAGCCGTGGGCACGCAGTATAAGAAGTTCGAGGCCCATGCCAGCGGCGGTCCGCGCATCCGCGAGATCCCGATGCGCATGGTGCTGCCCAACCTCGTCACCGTGCTTGCCATCTGCGCCGGTCTGTCGGGCATCCGCTTCGGCTTCGAAGGCCGCTTCGAGCCGGCCGTGGTGATGGTGCTGCTGGCCGCTTTCCTCGACGGCATTGATGGCCGCTTGGCGCGGATGCTGAAGGCAACCTCCAAATTCGGCGCCCAGATGGATTCGCTGGCCGACATCGTCAATTTCGGCGTCGCCCCGGCTTTGGTGCTTTATGCCTTCCTGCTCGACCGTGCCGGCTCGCCGGGCTGGATTGCGGCCTTGCTGTTCGCCATCGCCTGCGGGCTAAGGCTCGCCCGCTTCAACGTGCTCGACGACGAGAAGGCCGACCGCCCGATATGGCAGTCCGAATATTTCGTCGGCGTGCCGGCGCCGGCTGGTGCTGTGCTGGTGATGCTGCCGCTCTATCTCTATTTCCTGCGCACAGGGCTGGAGCCCAGTCGTCCAGCGGCCTTCGTCGCCACCGGCTTTACCATACTGGTCGCCTTCCTGCTGGTCAGCCGGCTGCCGGTCTATTCCGGCAAGAGCCTGAAAATCCCGGGCGACAGGGTGTTGCCGATCATCCTGGGTGTCGTGCTCTACGTACTGCTGCTGATGACCTACCCCTGGTACACGCTGACCGCTTCGGTTGCCGGCTACCTGATCTTCCTGCCGTTCAGTGTGCGCGCCTATTCGAAACGCGCCAAGCTGGAGGGCGAGAAGGTACCGCCTTCGGATATAGGTTAGAAGGTCGGCGGAAGTGCTTGATCCGACTCAGGCCGCGACGCCGAGCCCCAGCCTGTCGATCGCCAGCTTTCGGGTCGAGACATAGTCGGTCTTGCCCGAACCCAGCACCGGGATTTCCTCGACCTTGACGATGTCGTTGGGCACCATCAGTTCGGCGGCGCCCGCTTGTTTGCCGAATCTGCGCAACTCGTCGGGATTGGCGTCGTCGGCGGTGGTGACCAGCACAATGCGCTCGCCGCGCCTCTTGTCCGGCACCGCTACCGCCGCATGGCGTTCTTCCGGCCACAACGACTGCACCAGCATCTCGACAGCACCCAGCGACACCATCTCGCCGGCGATCTTGGCGAAGCGCTTGGCGCGGCCGCGAATGGTGATGAAGCCTTCGCGGTCGACAGCGACGATGTCGCCGGTGTCGTGCCAGCCCGTCAGCGGCTGCAATTCACCGGGGCGGTCCGATGTCATATAGCCCATCATCAGGTTCGGTCCGTCGAGCCACAATTGGCCGGCATCGGAAATGCCTTCGATCGGCTCAAGCTTCATGCGCATGGCCGGCAGCAGCCGCCCGACGGTACCGTCGCGGCCATGGATTGCCGTGTTGACGGCAACCACCGGCGCCGCCTCTGTCAGCCCGAACCCTTCGATGATCTCGGCCTGGAAGCGTTCGCGATAGACGCGGCGGGTTTCCGGCTTCACCGCCTCGGCGCCGGCAACGACGAAGCGCAGGCTGGAAAAATCGCCGTCCTTGGCGGTACGCGCATAGTTGGCGAGGAACGTGTCGGTGCCGAACATAATGGTCGGTTTCCCCTTGCGCGCAACCTCGGGGATGATCTTGTAGTGCAGCGGCGAGGGGTAGAGGAACAGTTTTACCCCGGTGACCAGCGGCAGGATGGTGCCGCCCGTCAGGCCGAACGAATGGAACACCGGCAGCACGTTGAGCAGGATGTCGGCGGGCGAGATGGTGATGCGCGCCTCAGCCTGCATGGCGTTGGCGTAAAGGTTCTTGTGCGACAGCACGACTGCCTTCGGCGTGCCTTCCGAGCCCGAGGTGAACAGGATCACCGCCGGCTTGGCCGCGTCCTGTCGCTGCAGCGGCCAGCGCCACAGCAAGGCGGCGGCAAGCTTGTCCAGCGCGGTGACGCTCTCCCGCACATCCTCGAGCCAGAGAAGCCTGGCGCCGCCCTTTTCGACCGCCGCGACGATATCGGCAAGGTCGGCCTTCTCGACGAACGCGCGGGACGAAATCACGGTCCTTATCACCGCCGTGCGCACGGCCGCGGTGACGCTCGCCGGCCCGGCCGTGTAGTTGATCATCGCCGCCACCCGGCCGGCCGACAGAAGGCCGGTGAGCGACAGCACGACGCCATTGGCATTGGGCAGCATCACGCCGACTGCCTCGCCCGGAGCCGTTACCGCCTCGAAGCGCCTGCCCAGGACGCGGGCGCCGATGAACAGCTTGCGGTAGCTCAGCGCGCCGGAGATCACGTCCTCGATGATGATATGCGAAGCGCCGACGCGGTCGGCGGCATCGCGCATGGCCAGGAACAGGCCACGATCGAGGTTGGTGCCGAAGAGCCGCGCCTCGGCGACACGGTCGAACAGCGCGTTGGTGTTCGAGGCCTGCTCGGGGTTGCGCGCCACCAACTCAGTGATGGTCATCGGCTCCAGCACGCTGATCGACAGTTGCGGAAACCAGTGTCGTGGCGCCTTGTCCCCAGGCGTCAACGACACCGGCAGGCTGCGCGCGCCGCCGACGAAGATCGGCACGATCTTGGCATCGGCCTGCATGGCGATGCGGGTGACGGCACGAAACAACCGAAACGTCTTGACGTCGGGCTCGACTGCATCCGGCAGATAGACAGCGAGCCGGCCCTTGCCCTTCAGCACCCGCACCAGCCGGCGGCTGACGAAGACATGTTCGGCGTTGAAGGCGATGGTACGGCCAAGCTCGCGCCAAGGTTCGAGCCACGGCGAGCGCGCCGAGACCTCATCGAGAATATGCAGCGTGTCTTCCGGCAGCAGCGACAGCATCAGCGCCGGCTCGAAGCGCGATTGATGAGAGATGACGTAGATGACTGGGGCCTGCGCCTTGCGGGCGATCCTGATGCGGCTGTCTCCGATCCGGTAGGCAAGCTTGAACGGGACATAGAGCAGCGCCTGGGTGAAGCGTAGGCCGAGGCGGAATTTTTCCGCCACGCCAATCAGGAGCCAGGCCAGAACAAGACCCGCAAGCAGCGCCAGTGTCAGGATCATGCCGCGTCTCTCCCAACGTTTTTAGCATCTCGGCTCTTTGCGGCCGTGTCGGCCAGAACCTAGACGATGTGGGAGCAAGGTCAATGCGGAGCTTTTGCTTCCCTTGGTGCGGGAAGCTGCTTCTCACGCCGCCTGCAGCCGTCCACTGATGAAACGAAATTCCTGCGTCTTGCCGCCATAGCCGTAAGCGGCTGCCGGCACTTCATGCACGAAGGCGTAGCTCTCCTCGTGCACGCCGCCCAGCAGACGGCCGAAGGCTGCGAAGATCGCCTTCAGATAGGCCTCCAGCTCAAGCTTGGTGTTGGTGCCGTCGACCACCTTGATATCAAGCCAGAACGTGTTGGTGCCGTGCTCGGCCAGCGACTTGCCGCCGGCGAACCAGTGCTGCGGATCGACATAGGACAC
>NZ_RZPI01000266.1:0-6930 GCF_003998715.1 Mesorhizobium sp. M7A.F.Ca.CA.002.15.2.1 | reverse complement strand
CTGAAGGGCCGTTCGAGGTGCCGGTGTTCCCGCGCAATGGCGGGCCGCTGGTCTATGTCAGCTTCGGCAGCCTGGGTGCCATGGATGTCGGCCTGATCGAGCGCATGCTGGTGGTGTTCGACAGGCTGCCGGCGCGCTTCATCGTCAATGCCGGCGGCCTGCGCGACGCTTACCGCGCGGTGCCGGACAATGTCTATCTCGACGCCTGGTTTCCGCAGCCCTCGGTGGTGGCGAAGTCGGATCTGTTCATCCATCACGGCGGCAACAACAGTTTTTGCGAAGCGCTGCGCTTCGGCGTGCCGTCGCTGATCATGCCCTATTGCTGGGATGGACACGACAACGCGCAACGCGCCGAAGAGACCGGCACCGGCGACCATATCGGCCGTGACGGCTGGACCGAAGGAGTGTTGGAGAAAGCCATTCTCGGCCTGCTGGCCGACGATGCCATGCGCGCCCGCCTCAAGGACAATGCAGCCCAAATGGCGCTGAAACCCGGAACGGATGCGGCCGCGCAAGCCATACTCTCTCTGATACGGATTTGAACGAAAATGCCTGACAACAACACGAACATCTCGCTCTCCAGCGGCAACGATGCCAAGGCCTGGCTGGCCCGGCACGGCATCAACGAAGTCGAGTGCCTGGTGCCCGACATGAACGGCGTCCTGCGCGGCAAGGCCTTGCCGACGGCCAAATTCCTCCAGGCGCTTGAAGACCGCGCGCTCTATCTGCCGAGCAGCGCTTTCCTGGTCAGCATCGACGGCCGCTATTCCGGCTCGATCGACGAGGGTTTTGCCTATTCGGATCCGGACATGCGCATGGTGCCTGATGTATCGACGCTCTGCCTGGCGCCGGGTGCCGCTCCCGGCAAGGCCTATGTCTTTGCCGATGCCTTCCATATGGACGGCCGGCCCTGGATGGCCTCGCCGCGCCATGTGCTCAGGGCCGTGCTCGACCTCTACGCCAAGCGCGGCTGGCGGGCGGTGGTGGCGCCCGAGGTGGAATTCTATCTCACCGCGCCCAATCCGGATCCGGACCGTCCGCTGACCGCCCCGGTCGGCGCCAATGGCCGCGCCGAGACCGTGCAGCATCCCTACGATATGGCCGGGCTCGAGGAGTTCGAGCCGGTGATCCGCCGCATTTACGATTATGCGGCGGCGGCCGGCCTGCCGCTCGACACGCTGATCCATGAGTCGGGAACCGCGCAGTTGGAGATCAACTTCCTGCATGGCGATGCGCTGCCGCTGGCCGACAAGGTGCTGCTGTTCAAGCGGCTGACGCGCCAGGCCGCGCAGCAAAGCGGCATGCACGCCACCTTCATGGCCAAGCCGATCGCCGCACAGGCCGGCAGCTCCATGCATCTGCACATGTCGGTCATCGACGAGGCCGGCAGGACTTTGTTTGCCGGCAGCGACGATGCCGACACCGCAATGTTTGGCCACTTCATCGGCGGCCTGCAGAAATATGTCCCCGAAATCATGCCGCTGTTCGCGCCCAACGTGAACTCGTTCCGCCGCATCAGGCCGAACCACAGCGCGCCGGCCAACATCGAATGGTCGCATGACAACCGCTCCTGCGGCCTGCGCGTGCCGGCCGGCGGCCGCGCCGCGCGGCGGGTGGAGAACCGGCTTCCGGGCGCGGATTCCAATCCTTACCTGGCGATCGCCGGCTCGCTGCTTGCCGGCTATCTCGGCGTCGAGCAGAAACTGGCGCGCTCGCCCGAGGCGTCGGGCAATGCCTACAAGATCAAGAGCACGCTGCCGAAGACGATGGAGGAGGCGCTCGATCGTTTCGAGGCTTGCGGCCCGGTGCGGGAACTGCTCGGCGAGGATTTCTTCCAGACTTATCTGCGCGTAAAGAGCGTCGAGCTCGACCTGTTCCAGGGCGTGGTGACGAGCTGGGAACGCGACCACCTTCTGCTGAAGGTGTGATCATGGCTTCCAGTTCAACGGGCTTCAATTCGGGCCTCGATATCGCAAAATCCTATTATGTCGCCACCGCCAATCCGGCGCCGGACCATCCGGCGCTGGTCGGCGACGTCGACACCGACCTGGTTGTCGTCGGCGGCGGCTGCACCGGCCTGTCGGCCGCCCTTCACGCCGCCGAGCGCGGGTTGAAGGTGGTGCTGCTCGAAGGCGGCAAGATCGGTTGGGGGGCGTCGGGCCGCAATGGCGGCCAGATGATCCCCGGCCTGCGCAAGGGCGCCAAGGGCCTGGTCAAGCTCTACGGGCCGGAGCGGGCAAAGGTGCTGTTCGATCTTGCGTTCGAGGCGCGTGGGCTGGTGCTCGACATCATCGAGCGCCATGCCATCGATTGCGATCTCAGGCTGACCGGCCATCTGGTCGGCGCGGTCAACGGTTCCGACCTCAAGGATCTCGAGGAAGAGGTCGAGTGCCTGGCTACGGTGATGAAGTTCCCGCACGCCGAAATCCTGTCGGCGGCGGAAGCCCGAGCCAAGGTCGACACACCCTATCATGGCGCGATGTATGAGCCGCTCGGCGGCCACATGCATCCGCTGAACTACACGCTCGGCCTTGCCCGCGCGGCGATTGCTGCCGGCGTCGTCATCCATGAGAATTCGGTGGCGGTGAAGCTGGAGCGTGAGCCTTCGATCCGGATCTCGACGGCAAAGGGATCGGTGCGTGCAAAACATGTCGTGCTGGCCGGTGACGCTCTGCTCGATGGGCTGGAGCCGCGCGTCAACAGCCGCATCATGCCGGTTGGCAACTACATCGTCGCCACCGAGCCGCTGGAGGGCAAGCGCAATGTCATCCCGGCCAATGTCGCGGTGTCCGACACACGCTTCGTCGTCAACTATTACCGGATGTCGGCGGACGGCCGGCTGCTGTTCGGCGGCGGCGAGCGCTACACGCCGTCACCGCCGGCCGATATCGCCGGCTTCGTGCGGCCGCATATGGAAGCCACCTTCCCGCAACTTCAGGGCTGCCGCATCGATCACGCCTGGGGCGGGCTGGTGTCGGTGACGACATCCAGGCTGCCGCATGTCGGGCACTATGGCGAGGTCTATTTCGCGCATGGCTATTCCGGCAAGGGCGTCATCCTGTCGACGCTGTCGGGCAAGCTCCTGGCCGAGGCGATCGCCGGCGACGCCTCGCGGCTCGATCTGTTCTCGACGCTCACCCCGATGCCATTCCCCGGCGGCACGGCGCTGCGCGGTCCGCTCTATGTGCTGGGCATGCTGTGGTATGCCATGCGGGATCGCATCAAGCATTGAGGGTCGGCGGGGCGGCGGCGAATTGCAAAACGCCGCGATCCTTCGCGCCCCCCTCAGTCCTGCCGGACATCTCCCCCTCAAGGGGGGAGATTGGCAGATTGGTGGCTTCGCCCATTCCTGCGTCGTTGGAGATTGGCGAAAGCCGGCGTGACGTCCGATCTCCCCCCAAGAGGGGGAGATGCCCGGCAGGGCAGAGGGGGGCGCTGTCCCGCCGACGGTGAAGGTTGTTGGAGAAGGCCTCTTAAACCACAAAAAAATCTTCAATCCGCTGCCTGGCCTCCAGCAGCGCCGGCAGAATCTCCCGCTCCATCTCCGCGACGGAGAACCGCGCCGATTGCGTCGAGACGTTGATGGCCGCGACCGTGCGTTCTGCGCGGTCGCGGATCGGCACGGCGATCGAGCGCAGGCCGAGTTCCAGTTCCTCGTCGACGATGGCAAAGCCGTCCGCTTTCGCCTTGCCGATGGCGTTGGCTAACAAACACCTGTCGGTGATCGTCTTCGGCGTCCGTCTCTCGATCGTCGCCTGGCCGAGGAATGCGTCCAATTCCTGAGGCGTCAGACCGGCAAGCAGGATGCGTCCCATCGAGGTGCAATAGGCCGGCAGCCTGGTGCCGACATCGAGCGACACGCTGAGGATGCGGCGGCCGGGAATACGGGCGACATAGACGACATCGGCACCCGACAGGATCGCCGCCGAACAGGCCTCGTTCAGCTGTGCGGCGACCGCGCGCATGATGGGTGCGGCGAAGGCCCAGAGCGAGGCGCCGCCGAGCCAGGTGCGGGCGATCGTCAGCAAGCGTGGCGACAGCGAGAACACGCGGCCGGCTTGCGTTGCATAGCCGGTGGCGGTGAGCGTCAGCAGAAAGCGGCGGGCGCCGGCGCGGGTCAGGCCCGCTTCCTCGGCCATTTCGGTCAGCGTCATGCCCGAGGGATGCCGAGCCAGGATCTCCATGACGGCAAGGCCGCGCTCGAGCGAGCCGACATGATCACGGGAAGCGGCTTCTTCGTCCATCTCAACTCCGCGGGAACGGCATCGACGCCAGGATTGACTCCTCGCCCTCCCCCAGCGTAGAAAGTATCGCATATAAAACATATGTTCGCAATGCGAACTTTTTGAACCCGGAGCCGATGCGATGGTCAAGTTCCTGCCGCTCAAACAGGCTGTTGCGGAGAATTTGAACGATGATGACACGGTCGCCTTCGAGGGTTTCACCCATCTGATCCCGACGGCGGCGGCGCATGAGGCGATCCGTCAGGGTTTTCGCGACCTGACCCTGGTCCGCATGACGCCGGACCTGATCTACGACCAGATGATCGGTATGGGCATGGCGAAGAAAATCGTCTTCTCCTATGTCGGCAATCCCGGCGTCGGCCTGCTGCGGCGCGCCCGCGACGCCATCGAGAACGGTTTCCCCAGATCGATCGAGATCGAGGAGCACAGCCATGCCGGCATGGCCAATGCCTATGAGGCGGGCGCGGCCGGTCTGCCCTGCGCGGTGTTTCGCGGCTATCGCGGTGCTGGCCTCGCGGCGGTCAATCCGAACATCAAGTCTGTCACCTGTCCGTTCACCGGCGAGGTGCTGGCGGCTGTTCCTTCGATCAGGCCTGACGTCACCTTCATCCATGCGCAGAAGGCCGACAGACAAGGCAATGTGCTGGTCGAAGGCATCATCGGCATCCAGAAGGAAGCGGTGCTGGCGGCCAAGCGAGCGGTGGTGACGGTGGAGGAAGTGGTCGATAATTTCGACGATCTGCACCCCAATCTGACCGTGCTGCCGCGCTGGACGATCGCGGCGATATCCGTCGTGCCAGGCGGCTCGCACCCGTCCTACGCACATGGCTATTATGCGCGTGACAATGCCGCCTATCTCGAATGGGACGAGATCGCCGCCGACCGTGACAAATTCCAGGCGTGGATGCAGGCCAATGTCATCGAGAAGAGCGCCGGCGATTTCGCGGCCCGGGTCGAGCATTTGAGGAAAGCGGCATGAGCGACAATCCATTGGGTTTCACCCCCAACGAGATGATGACGATCGCCGCCAGCAGGGCGCTCAGGAATGACGATGTCTGCTTCGTCGGCATCGGCGCACCGTCCGCGGCCTGCAATGTGGCGCGGCTAACGCATGCGCCTGACATCACGCTGATCTACGAGAGCGGCACGATCGGCACCGCGCCCGACGTGCTGCCGCTGTCGATCGGCGATGGCGAATTGTGCGAGACCGCCGTCACCACCGTCGCGGTGCCGGAGATGTTCCGCTACTGGCTGCAGGGCGGCCGCATCTCGATCGGTTTTTTGGGGGCGGCGCAGATCGACAAGTTCGGCAACATCAACACCACGGTCATCGGCGACTATTTCCATCCCAAGACCAGGCTGCCCGGCGGCGGCGGCGCGCCGGAGATCGCGACCTCGTCGAAGCAGATCTACATCACAATGGCGCAGACCAAGCGCGGCATGGTCGAGAAGATCGACTTCTTCACCTCCTTCGGCCATGGCGAGGGCGGCGACCATCGCAAGCGGCTTGGCATCGACACATCAGGTCCGACCTTGCTGATCACCGATCTCGCCATCTGGAAGCCGGATCCGGTGACCAAGGAATTCACCGTCGTGTCGTTGCATCCGGGCGTCACCCGCCAGCAGGTGCAGGAGAGCTGTGGCTGGGTGGTAAAGTTCGCGGAGGCGCTTGACGAAACACCGGCGCCAAGCGAACTCGAATTGAAGACATTGCGCGACCTGCAGGCCCGCACCAAGGCGGCGCATGAGGGAACCGGAAAAGCAAAGGCTGCATGACATGGCCGAGGCCTATATCTGCGACTACATCCGCACGCCGATCGGCCGCTTCGGCGGTTCGCTGTCTTCGGTACGATCGGACGATCTAGGCGCCATCCCGCTGAGGGCGCTGGCCGAGCGCAATCCGGGCATCGACTGGCAGGCGATCGACGATGTCGTCTATGGCTGCGCCAACCAGGCCGGCGAGGACAATCGCAACGTAGCGCGCATGGCGCTGCTGCTGGCCGGGCTGCCAAAGGAGGTCCCGGGCTCGACCGTCAATCGCCTGTGCGGCTCCGGCATGGATGCGCTGACCATTGCCGCCCGAGCCATCAAGGCCGGCGAGGCGGAGCTGATGATCGCGGGCGGCGTCGAATCGATGAGCCGGGCACCCTTCGTCATGCCCAAGGCCGACACGGCGTTCTCGCGCAATGCCGAGATTTACGACACCACCATCGGCTGGCGCTTCGTCAACCCGCTGATGAAGAAGCAGTATGGCGTCGATTCCATGCCGGAAACCGGCGAGAACGTCGCCGAGGATTTTTCGGTGTCGCGGGCCGACCAGGACGCCTTCGCAGTGCGCAGCCAGAACAAGGCCGTCGCCGCACAAGCCAATGGAAGATTGGCGAAGGAGATCACCCCAGTGACCATCCTGCAGCGCAAGGGCGATGCGCTCATTGTCAGCAAGGATGAACACCCCCGCGCGGGCTCAACGGTCGAGGCGCTGGCCAAGCTGCCGACGCCGTTCCGGCAGGGCGGCACGGTGACGGCCGGCAATGCTTCCGGCGTCAATGACGGCGCGGCGGCACTGATCGTTGCCTCCGAGGCGGCGGTGAAAAAGTATGGGCTGACGCCGATCGCCCGCATCCTCGGCGGGGCTGCCGCCGGCGTGGCGCCGCGCATCATGGGCACCGGGCCGATGCCCATGATG